>NZ_JACEGK010001148.1:0-250 GCF_056859195.1 Streptomyces sp. NH27 | reverse complement strand
CTGCCGCAACCGGACCGGGCGTTCGTACCCGAGCAGGTCCAGCGCGGCCAGCACGGATTCGCGGGTGGCCGCGGAAACACCTGGCTTGCCGTTGAGCACCCGGCTGACCGTCGCCTCACTGACCCCCCGCCTGGGCTGCGATGTCTGCGAGCCGCGCGGTCACAGCACCGGATGCTACGGGGCGGAACACCGCCATGTCAGATCGCCCACCAAATTGCCGTGTCGGCGGCGATCGTGACGAACTCGCCCG
>NZ_JACEGK010001147.1:0-251 GCF_056859195.1 Streptomyces sp. NH27 | reverse complement strand
GCGTGGGTCACCGCTGACGAGGCATACGGGCAGGTCAAGCACCTGCGAGTGTGGCTGGAGGAACGTCGGGTCGCGCACGTGCTGGCCACGAAGGTCAACGACACTGTGATCACCACGCACGGGGCGGACGCGCGGGTGGACCAGTTGGTTGCCGCGCTGCCCCGCCAGCGGTGGAAACGGATCTCCGGCGGGGCCGGCGCGCACGGTGAGCGGATCTACGACTGGGCGCGTGTCGCGATCCGCCCGTACTG
>NZ_JACEGK010001146.1:0-252 GCF_056859195.1 Streptomyces sp. NH27 | reverse complement strand
AGCAAGCTCGACATCCGACGCTCCCACGGCTTGTAGGCACACGGTTTCAGGTACTATTTCACTCCGCTCCCGCGGTACTTTTCACCATTCCCTCACGCTACTATCCGCTATCGGTCACCAGGGACTATTTAGGCTAAACGGGTGGTCCCGCCAGATTCACCCAGGATTTCTCGGGCCCTGTGCTACTTGGGTGATCTCCAAGAGAGCCGTACAGATTTCAGCTACGGGGGTCTTACCCTCTACGCCGGACCT
>NZ_JACEGK010001145.1:0-252 GCF_056859195.1 Streptomyces sp. NH27 | reverse complement strand
TTGAGCGTGCTACTGAAACGCCCTATTCGGACTCGCTTTCGCTACGGCTCCCCCACACGGGTTAACCTCGCAACACACCGCAAACTCGCAGGCTCATTCTTCAAAAGGCACGCAGTCACGAGATGCCAAGCAAGCTCGACATCCGACGCTCCCACGGCTTGTAGGCACACGGTTTCAGGTACTATTTCACTCCGCTCCCGCGGTACTTTTCACCATTCCCTCACGGTACTATCCGCTATCGGTCACCAGGGA
>NZ_JACEGK010001144.1:0-253 GCF_056859195.1 Streptomyces sp. NH27 | reverse complement strand
GTCGCGGGCACCGTCCTCGTCCCAGACGGCCTGGTAGAGCAGGCGCTGTGTCCCGAACGCCCGCGCTTGCCCTGCGTGCTCGGCCACGGTCCAGCAGTTCTTGCGCGGCAGGTCGGCCAGCAGGCCACGCATGTACGCGCAGGCGTGTGCCCGAGGCTCGCGGCGGGCGAACAGCGGGGCCAACGCGGCGGAGAGCTCATCGAACTTCTCCCGGAACAACGAGGGATCTATGCTGACGACAGAGGCCGCCTGA
>NZ_JACEGK010001143.1:0-253 GCF_056859195.1 Streptomyces sp. NH27 | reverse complement strand
ACCCCTAACCACAGGTCATCCCCCAGGTTTTCAACCCTGGTGGGTTCGGTCCTCCACACGGTCTTACCCGCGCTTCAACCTGCCCATGGCTAGATCACTCCGCTTCGGGTCTTGAGCGTGCTACTCAAACGCCCTATTCGGACTCGCTTTCGCTACGGCTCCCCCACACGGGTTAACCTCGCAACACACCGCAAACTCGCAGGCTCATTCTTCAAAAGGCACGCAGTCACGAGAAGCCGAGCAAGCTCGACAT
>NZ_JACEGK010001142.1:0-254 GCF_056859195.1 Streptomyces sp. NH27 | reverse complement strand
TCAGGCGGCCTCTGTCGTCAGCATAGATCCCTCGTTGTTCCGGGAGAAGTTCGATGAGCTCTCCGCCGCGTTGGCCCCGCTGTTCGCCCGCCGCGAGCCTCGGGCACACGCCTGCGCGTACATGCGTTGGCCTGCTGGCCGACCTGCCGCGCAAGAACTGCTGGACCGTGGCCGAGCACGCAGGGCAAGCGCGGGCGTTCGGGACACAGCGCCTGCTCTACCAGGCCGTCTGGGACGAGGACGGTGCCCGCGAC
>NZ_JACEGK010001141.1:0-255 GCF_056859195.1 Streptomyces sp. NH27 | reverse complement strand
CCCCCCCCCCCCCCCCCCCCCCCCCCCCCCCCCCCCCCCCCCCCCCCCCCCCCCCCCCCCCCCCCCCCCCCCCCCCCCCCCCCCCCCCCCCCCCCCCCCCCCCCCCCCCCCCCCCCCCCCCCCCCCCCCCCCCCCCCCCCCCCCCCCCCCCCCCCCCCCCCCCCCCCCCCCCCCCCCCCCCCCCCCCCCCCCCCCCCCCCCCCCCCCCCCCCCCCCCCCCCCCCCCCCCCCCCCCCCCCCCCCCCCCCCCCCCCC
>NZ_JACEGK010001140.1:0-255 GCF_056859195.1 Streptomyces sp. NH27 | reverse complement strand
TGTGTTGATGACCGGCGAGGTGCCGGACATGCGGTGGTTGCTGATGTTCCCGGCGTTGTTGTGCCAGTGGGTGTTCAATACCGGGTTGGCGTTGATCGTGGCGCGGTTGGGCAGCAAGATGACGGACCTGTCGCAGTTGATGCCGTTCATGTTGCGGACGTGGATGTACATGTCGGGGGTGATGTACTCCATTACGAAGCTGACGACGACGGCGCCGCATCTGCTGCGGATTCTGCTGGATGTGAATCCGGCGGC
>NZ_JACEGK010001139.1:0-255 GCF_056859195.1 Streptomyces sp. NH27 | reverse complement strand
CACCAGCAGCACGCACACGAATGGGTGACGCCGCCCGCGCCGGTCCCGGGGATCGGGCAAGGTCGCCAGCCTTTCCGCCAGGTCGGCGATCGCGCGGTGCCGGCACGAGGGCGACTTGATCAAGCACGCGGTGGCAGACTGACGGCACATCGAAGCTCCGGGCGGTACAGGCGACTTGACTGGTCACCTGCACCGACCGGAGCTTCGTTGCGTGCGTGGCGGGCCACCGGACCATCGTGATGCCGTCGTGACCAG
>NZ_JACEGK010001138.1:0-255 GCF_056859195.1 Streptomyces sp. NH27 | reverse complement strand
CTTGCTTGAAGCCCTTGTCGCGGTCGTCGATGGAGCTGACGCCGGGTTTGATGTGGACGAACACCACGTCGCCGCCGTTGGGTGCCTGCTTGATCAGTTCCTGGGCGCCGAGTTTGCCGCCGTCGACGGAGCTGGCCGCGATGGAGGTGAAGATCTTCTTGGAGTTGACGTCGTTGCCGGTCGTCATGACCGGGATGCCCTGGGCGATGGCGGCTTCGATGGGGCCGGCCAGCGCGTTCGCGTCGGTCGGGTCGA
>NZ_JACEGK010001137.1:0-255 GCF_056859195.1 Streptomyces sp. NH27 | reverse complement strand
ACCAGGCCCGGTAGAGCCGCACCTGGTAGTGGTCCAGACCGCACTCTCCCTTCGCGGTCTGGAAGCACTCCTCCACCGCCCACCTCGCGGCAGCCACTTTGACCAGGTCTTTCAGTCGGGAGGCGACCGGGCCGTAGCAGACGTAGTAGGCGATCTCGCTCGGGTCGTTGACGCTGCGTCGGGCCAGCACCCAGTGCCCGAAGCCGTTCTCCCAGTACGGGCGGATCGCGACACGCGCCCAGTCGTAGATCCGCT
>NZ_JACEGK010001136.1:0-255 GCF_056859195.1 Streptomyces sp. NH27 | reverse complement strand
CACCACACGCGCCACTGCACCGCAGGGAGCGGGCGCGCCGGCCCGGTATGGGCCTGGCGTGCATGCGCTGGCGGTCTATCAACTCGTCCACCAGCATGTTCCCTCGCTGCGGACCGCGCTCGCAGCGACCGATCTGCATGACGCCCGACTGTCGGAGGGCTTCGTGCACGCCGCTCTGCTGCGAGCGGCAGGGGCACTGATCCCGTTCAGTGAACACGTCATGGCGCTGCTGCGGTCCGCTCCGGTGGCGCACTT
>NZ_JACEGK010001135.1:0-256 GCF_056859195.1 Streptomyces sp. NH27 | reverse complement strand
TCACCCGGACGACCGCCACCCTGACCCAGCGACTGACCCTGCCCCTGACCCTGCGTGAAACCCTCATTCCGCACGGCCGGGAACTGACTCGTATCACCCGGACCACCCGAAACCGGGAACGAACCCGTATCACCCGGACGACCGCCACCCTGACCCAGCGACTGACCCTGCCCCTGACCCTGCGGGAAACCCTCATTCCGCACGGCCGGGAACTGACTCGTATCACCCGGACCACCCGAAACCGGGAACGAACCCG
>NZ_JACEGK010001134.1:0-256 GCF_056859195.1 Streptomyces sp. NH27 | reverse complement strand
AGATTGCCCACGTGTTACTCACCCGTTCGCCACTGATCCACCCCGAAGGGCTTCACCGTTCGACTTGCATGTGTTAAGCACGCCGCCAGCGTTCGTCCTGAGCCAGGATCAAACTCTCCGTGAATGTTTACCGGTAATCCGGCATCACACCCGCGAAAGAGCGGCACCACGGGGAGGAATAATCCCCGGGTGCACAGCGTCCTCGCTGTGTATTTTTCTTCAAAGGAACCTCATCCCGATCGAAACCGATCGGAAC
>NZ_JACEGK010001133.1:0-260 GCF_056859195.1 Streptomyces sp. NH27 | reverse complement strand
ACGCATGTACGCGCAGGCGTGTGCCCGAGGCTCGCGGCGGGCGAACAGCGGGGCCAACGCGGCGGAGAGCTCATCGAACTTCTCCCGGAACAACGAGGGATCTATGCTGACGACAGAGGCCGCCTGATCTTCATGTTGCGTCACAACACCATGATCAACAGGTGGCCTCGCCCATGCCCCGACACCCCCACCCCACCCGTCGCCCCCTCAGATCACCAATTGCGACTGGAGTACCATGCTCCGCAACATCGTGGTCCAGC
>NZ_JACEGK010001132.1:0-261 GCF_056859195.1 Streptomyces sp. NH27 | reverse complement strand
TGACCGTGATGCTGCGGGCGACCAGTTCCGCGTAGCCGTGTGCGGACAGCCAGTCGAGTGTGGTGCTGGCGCTGGACGCGCCGTCGACGGAGGGTGTCGAGACGATGATCAGCTGGTCGGCCAGGTCGAGGACGCCGCGCATCGCGCTGTAGAGCAGGCCGGTGCCCGAGTCGGTGAGGATCACCGGGTACTGGCGGCCCAGGACGTCGATGGCGCGCCGGTAGTCCTCGTCGTTGAACGCCGTCGAGACCGCGGGGTCCA
>NZ_JACEGK010001131.1:0-265 GCF_056859195.1 Streptomyces sp. NH27 | reverse complement strand
ACTCCAGTCGCTCTTCGTGATCTGACGGGTGGTCGAGGCGCGGGGTCAGGTATGGGTGGCCAGGCGGCGCTTGTAGTGGTGCCAGCGGGAGCGGGCCTGGTGGTGGCGTCGCCAGGTGGACCATTGCAGGTGGAAGGCCATCCGGCGGGTGGCGACGGCGGTGGGCAGGTCCCGCAGTAGAGCGGTGAATAGTTGGAACAGGCGGCGGGCCTCGGTGACGGTGAGGGCGATTTGACCGAAGTCCTCGGGCGGTTCGGCGGCTTCG
>NZ_JACEGK010001130.1:0-272 GCF_056859195.1 Streptomyces sp. NH27 | reverse complement strand
CGGATGTCGAGCTTGCTCGGCATCTCGTGACTGCGTGCCTTTTGAAGAATGAGCCTGCGAGTTTGCGGTGTGTTGCGAGGTTAACCCGTGTGGGGGAGCCGTAGCGAAAGCGAGTCCGAATAGGGCGACGTCTTTAATTAGACACTGAGTAGCACGCTCAAGACCCGAAGCGGAGTGATCTAGCCATGGGCAGGTTGAAGCGCGGGTAAGACCGTGTGGAGGACCGAACCCACCAGGGTTGAAAACCTGGGGGATGACCTGTGGTTAGGGGT
>NZ_JACEGK010001129.1:0-277 GCF_056859195.1 Streptomyces sp. NH27 | reverse complement strand
ATGGACGCCTGGAGCGCGCCGGCGAGCCGGCTGGCGTCGTAGGAGGCGGGCGACGGGCCCGACGTCTTCGCGGTCATGGGGTGAACCTTCCCAGATCATGAGTTGAGTATCAACACCTTCCTAGGAAAGATACCCGACCTTCCTAGGAAGGTGTTGACGTCGCGCGATTCGCATGCCACGCTCTGTCCTGTTGGCCTTCCTAGGAAGGTGAACGGCAGGGACCCCAGCGGAAGCTGACGGGTCCTCAGCCTCACAACTACAGAGCTCTACCTGCGAA
>NZ_JACEGK010001128.1:0-309 GCF_056859195.1 Streptomyces sp. NH27 | reverse complement strand
TTGCTTCTCCGGTGGAGAAGGGCAGTGGTGCTCTGGGTGCGGAGGGCATCATGCCGGGTTGGGTCGGTATGCGGTTGACCGACGAGTTGCGGCGCCGTACGTCCTTGCCGGTGCGGGTGACCAATGACGCGAATGCGGGTGCGCTCGCCGAGCGGATGTACGGGGCCGGGCGGCACGCGAGTGACATGGTGTATGTCCGGTTGTCCGCCGGTATCGGTGCGGGCATCGTGAGCAACGGGAAGCTGCTGCTGGGCGCGCGTGGCCTGGCCGGTGAGATCGGGCACCTGCCGCTGACCGCGGACGGCCTGA
>NZ_JACEGK010001127.1:0-317 GCF_056859195.1 Streptomyces sp. NH27 | reverse complement strand
CCGCGCATCGCGCTGTAGAGCAGGCCGGTGCCCGAGTCGGTGAGGATCACCGGGTACTGGCGGCCCAGGACGTCGATGGCGCGCCGGTAGTCCTCGTCGTTGAACGCCGTCGAGACCGCGGGGTCCACGTCGTTGGCGATGATCTCCAGACCCGAGGGGGCCTGCGAGGTGAACCGCCGGATGTCCATGTAGCTGTGGAGGTACGGGATCGCCTGCACCAGGTCGCGGATGGTCGCACCGGTCTCCCGGCGCACCCGGCGGCCGAGCGTGCCCGCGTCCGGGTTGGCGTCGATCGCCAGGATCTTGTCCTGCCGCTC
>NZ_JACEGK010001126.1:0-351 GCF_056859195.1 Streptomyces sp. NH27 | reverse complement strand
CCGGATCAAAGCTTGGTTGACAGCTCCCCGGGGCCTATCGTGGCCTCCCACGTCCTTCATCGGTTCCTGGTGCCAAGGCATCCACCGTGCGCCCTTAAAAACTTGGCCACAGATGCTCGCGTCCACTGTTCAGTTCTCAAGCGACGACCAGTCACCCGCGACCAACGCGCTATGCGCCGTCCACGGGTTCCGGTTCTGAAGGGAACAGTTGTCGTTCCTTCAGGACCCAACAGCGTGCCCGACCCGATCATCCGCCATGCCACCTTCCACGCCGAAGCAGTACTAGTGACTCACATCTGATCGTGCCGAATAGTCAACGTTCCACCCATGAGCAACCAGCACCGAACACTC
>NZ_JACEGK010001125.1:0-372 GCF_056859195.1 Streptomyces sp. NH27 | reverse complement strand
CCGCGGCGGTCGAGCTGAGTTCGGACCGGCTGCTGCGGAATCAGCCGAAGCCGAAGAAGCCCGGTGCCAACGCGCAGCCGTCCCGGTTCAAGCTCGGTGGCAAGAAGGAGGAGGCGGAGCGGAAGCGAAAGCTGGAACTGATCCTCACTCCGGTGCTGACGTGCTACCGGATCGCGGTCATCAGCCTCAAGGGCGGTGTCGGCAAGACGACGACGACCACCGCGCTGGGTGCCACCCTCGCCAGCGAGCGGCAGGACAAGATCCTGGCGATCGACGCCAACCCGGACGCGGGCACGCTCGGCCGCCGGGTGCGCCGGGAGACCGGTGCGACCATCCGCGACCTGGTGCAGGCGATCCCGTACCTCCACAGCT
>NZ_JACEGK010001124.1:0-380 GCF_056859195.1 Streptomyces sp. NH27 | reverse complement strand
GAACGTGTCGACGGCAGGGTTCGCGCAGGGGCTTTGCCCGATCCGGTAGCCGTGCAGGTCGGGTCCGCGGTGGCGCTGCGGCAGGACGCCCGCGTAGGCGAGGGACACCCCGGCCAGCGAGGTGACCAGCACGCCGGCGAGGGCGCCCCACAGCCACCCCGGCGGCTTCCCGAGCCGGCCGGGCCGCGGCGGCAGACCCGCCATCACCTCGGGCCGCGGGCCGGGCACCGAGGCGTCCCAGCCGCCCCAACTGCCCTCGCCAGGCGCGCCGTTGTCTTCGTGGTGGCCGTAGGAGCCGTTGGCACTGCCGTCGCCATCGCTGCCGTCGCCGGCCTCCCAGGATGCCTCCGGTTCGGTGATCATCTGGTCTCCCCCACGTC
>NZ_JACEGK010001123.1:0-382 GCF_056859195.1 Streptomyces sp. NH27 | reverse complement strand
GGGGACGGGCGTTGGCCCGGCGGTGCGCGGCGCAGGCGTGGTGGGTGCCTCCGCTGCTGCCGGGGTCGAAGCGTCCGGCGGGCAACTGCCGCCGGTGCCGGCCGCCGGCGACCGGAGCGCGCCCGGCGTGCGGGTTCCCCGACGCGGCCGGGTGTGCGTGCCGGGAGGTCGGGCGGTACTGCCACGGGGTGCGGGCGGCGACGCTGGAGCGGGAGCTGATCCACCGCTGGTGGCGCGGCCGGGACTTCGGTGTCGGCGTGGCCACGGGGCCGTCCGGCCTGGTGGTGCTCGACCTGGACGACCACGACCGTCCTCCGCCGGAGCCGGCGCTGTTGCTGCCGGGCATCGACCTGACGCAGCACCAGGGCCTGAATCCGGAGGG
>NZ_JACEGK010001122.1:0-383 GCF_056859195.1 Streptomyces sp. NH27 | reverse complement strand
GATTCTAAATTACTTTCATCCATAACATTCTCCTCAATCTTAGTCTAATAAACTTTCAGCTAAATCTAAGACTTTAGAACCATTCATCATTCCATAATCTGTCATCGGAATAACCGCCACAGGAATCTGTCTATCTTTTAGTTTTTCTTGAAAGTCCCCTAGTAAATAGCGAACTTGAGGACCTAAAAGCAACACATTTACTTCTTTTGTTGCTACAATTTCTTCTGCTTCAGGAGCTGGAACTGCAAAAATTTCTGCATCCAACCCCTTATCTTCTGCTGCCTTTTGCATCTTTGTCACTAGCAGACTTGTACTCATACCTGCTGCACATGCTAACATAATTGTTACTTTAGCCATAGCTTACTCCTTTATCACCTATTTAC
>NZ_JACEGK010001121.1:0-387 GCF_056859195.1 Streptomyces sp. NH27 | reverse complement strand
CCGCGCCCCCCGAGAGCGCGTCGGGCAGGCCGAGGTCGGTGCTCACCTTCACGGTGCCGTCGACGGTCCGGGTGTTCGAGGCCGCGATCTTCGTCAGCAGCTGCTGTGCGGTGATCTTCGGCAGCGAGGGGTTGCCCGCGTCGGCCAGCGCCGGCACCAGCGTGATGGTCGCCGCCGCCACGCCCGCCACGGCGACCGGCACGGTGTAGCGCGCGATCTTCCGTCCACGGCCGCGCGGTTCGTCCGGCTCGTCCGGCTCGGGACGCCCGATCGGTTGGATGAGTGCCATTGCGTACTACCTCCGTCGTGAGCGGCGGCCTACTCGCACGTGTCCCACTACCCGGGCCATTGTCGCCCAGTCCGCCGTGAAGTGGGGCACCCCTATCC
>NZ_JACEGK010001120.1:0-390 GCF_056859195.1 Streptomyces sp. NH27 | reverse complement strand
GCCGCGTACGACGCGCGCGCCCGCCCGAGCCGCCGCACCTTCCGCCTGACTGGACGCAATGCTCCGCGCCGACGGTCCACGCACCGCACCCGTCGCAGCGGCCACTCCGTCGGCGAGTTCGTCGGCGAGTTCCGTCGGCAACTTCCATCGACCTCCCTCGACTTCCCTCAACTCCTTCGACTTCCGTCGACTTCAGTCAGAAATACCCTCGCGCAGCATCCTGCCACCACCACCCCCGAACGCGCCCGTCGCTCCGGATCGAGCCGACCGCACGGGCGCACCGGGCCCAGCCCGCGCACCAGGACACCGGGCGGCCCCGACAAGGCCCCGACAGGACCGTGACAAGGGCCGCGACAAGGGCCGACGACCATGTTCAGGCATATTGAGCCC
>NZ_JACEGK010001119.1:0-395 GCF_056859195.1 Streptomyces sp. NH27 | reverse complement strand
GCCGCGTGGTGCCGTCGGGGTAGACGATGACGTGGCCGGTGGTGGTGGGGCTGACCGCGGTGTCGTTCATGACCACCGCCGTGACCCCGCTCGCGGGCAGGCCGCCGTGGCCGGTGAGCGGCAGGGTGACGGTCTTGCCGCCGCCGACCGCGCCCTTGACGCCGCCGGTGCCGTTGCGAGTGTCCATCAGCCGCGTCGGCCCGGTGGAGTGGAAGAGCGAACCGCTCGCCGCGTAGTAGCCGGTGACGTCGGCGAGCAGGTTGACGCTGCCGGCCGAGTTGTAGAAGTCGACCTTGCCGTTGACCACCGGCACCGTCACCAGGTTCGGGATGGTGGTCTTCGCCGGGAAGTTGAGGCTGGAGGTGTCCGGCTGGGTGGTGCCGTCGGGGTAGACG
>NZ_JACEGK010001118.1:0-395 GCF_056859195.1 Streptomyces sp. NH27 | reverse complement strand
GCGCACTGCTCGCCCTGCGCGAGATGGGCCGCCGGGTGCCGGAGGACATCGCCGTCGTCGGCTTCGACGACAGCAGCGCGGCAACCGCCTCCCGCCCGCTGCTGACCACCGTGCGGCAGCCGGTGGAGGACATGGCCGCGGAGATGGCCCGGCTGCTGCTGGCCCTGATCGACGACCCGGCCCAGCAGATCCGTTCGGTGATCTTCAAGACCACGCTCGTCCGCCGCCGCTCCGCCTGAACGTCGCCGCTCCGCCCGAACCGGCACCACCTGCACCGCGCCGCCGTCCCACCCCCGCCCAACGGCCGCTGCCCGCACGGGAATTCGCCGCCGAGGGGGCAGCCCAACGCACGCCCGGCGCAACTCGCGGGCGCTGCGGGGATCGCAAAGACGGTG
>NZ_JACEGK010001117.1:0-396 GCF_056859195.1 Streptomyces sp. NH27 | reverse complement strand
AGATAAGCCACCAGATGTTCTAGAACCACCAGCTCCTGCCTTATCATCGAGAATCAGAGAGATATATTCTTCTTTTAAGGCATCGAACTCATAAGCAATAGCTTTCTTAAATACATCAACATTATGTTTCCAGCTCTTGAGATTGACCGTATCACCCATGTGAACAACTTGCCCATCAAGTTCATAAGCTTCAATCTTGATAGCGTCAGAGATCTTGTCAATGCCCTCATTTGAGAACTTAGCCTGTGCCCACTTCTGCAACTCTTCAACGGATTTTGCGTTGTTGTTCTCATACTCTTTTTCGTTTATGTAAGGATAAGAATTAATAAGAGGACTATCAACAGTCACTCTGATAGTTGTTTCCTTTTCAGCACCTTCAGGCTTAAATGTGGATCG
>NZ_JACEGK010001116.1:0-398 GCF_056859195.1 Streptomyces sp. NH27 | reverse complement strand
GCCCCGACGCACGGAGGAGCGCGTCCGCAGGAGGCCGCCGGCCCGGCGGGCACTCGGGCCCGCGCGGCCGTGGGGCTGCTCGTCCGCCGAGCTGCCCGCCCGGCGGACTACTTGACGCCGAACGCCTTCTTGAGCGGGTCGAACGCGAAGTAGGCGCTGAAGAAGACGGCCATGCTCAGGTCAACACTTCTGCCGTGGATGGATCGCCGCGGACATGGCGGGGAAGCGGCGGGAGGAGTGGACGACGGCCGCCCGCCGTCCGCACCTCCCCCCGCGGGCCCTGGGGCTAAAGCCCGCCCGTCACCCGCAGCACCGCGCCCGTGGTGTACGACGCCTCGGGGGAGAGCAGCCACGCCCCCCCCCCCGCCACCTCCTCCCGCAGCCCGCGGCGCCCCCAC
>NZ_JACEGK010001115.1:0-398 GCF_056859195.1 Streptomyces sp. NH27 | reverse complement strand
AACAGAATCGTGGGTAACAACGATATCCTCTGAAGTAAGCGGACGATAAGCATCAATGGCTTCAATGATGTTCTCAATACTTGTATTGCGGTCAGCACCACCCTTTGTAATGATGATACGTTCCTTATAAAGAGGAAGATATTTATCTACAAGATCTTCTGCATGAGAAACCCAGTCTCCATGAACACCAACTACAATTTTTTCAATACTTGGCTCCAAGACAAATTTTTCAATTGTATGAATCAAAATAGGTCGATCACCTAGCTCTAAAAATTGTTTTGGCAAGTTACTGATCCCCATGCGTGTGCCAGTTCCACCGGCAAGAATTCCTGCATAAATCATCTATTTTCTCCTTTGTCTTACTAAAAAAACTTATTCTCTCTATTATACCACAATCT
>NZ_JACEGK010001114.1:0-401 GCF_056859195.1 Streptomyces sp. NH27 | reverse complement strand
GCAGAACACCGGCCCCTCCGGCTTCCGTTCCGACGTCTTCGGCGGCCGCTCCGGCCCCGCGCCGCGGCACGGCGGCGGCCCCGCCGCCGGCGAGTCCCCGGCGGCAGGCTCCGGCGGTCCCGGCGACACCAGCCAGTTCCCGGCCGTCCGCGCCGACGGCGGCGCGCCCGCCGGCCAGGACGACGGCTCGCAGAACCGCCTCCCGCAGCGCGGTTCCCGCGGCGCCCAGGGCGCCCCCGGCAGGAACACCAACGACCAGAGCGGCGGCCGCCCCGGTGACACCGGTTCGTTCCCGGTTTCGGGTGGTCCGGGTGATACGAGTCAGTTCCCGGCCGTGCGGAATGAGGGTTTCCCGCAGGGTCAGGGGCAGGGTCAGTCGCTGGGTCAGGGTGGCGGTCGTC
>NZ_JACEGK010001113.1:0-402 GCF_056859195.1 Streptomyces sp. NH27 | reverse complement strand
CTAGTACTGCAACCGCATCTGCCGTGACAGGTGCTGGATTGGCTCGTTGTTCCGACTGTGCGATGAATCGTTGACGGTTGAGCAGGTCGAGTCGTGGTCCGAGGGGATAGCCGGGTTCCATGCCCGGTTCGCCCACCGTTTCGGCAGGTCGGAGCCCCGCGAGCGGGCGTCGGACTACCTGAACGGGCTGCTCGCGCCGCTTGAGAAGAAGAACGGGTGGACGCTGTCGGAGCAGGTCGGGCAGTTGCGCCCCGACGGCGTCCAGCGCCTGCTCAACCACTCCGACTGGGACGAGAACGCGGTCCGCGACGATGTGCGGGACTTCGTCGTGGAGACCATCGGTGCCAAGGACGCGGTGCTGATCGGCGACGACACCGGCTTCCTGAAGAAGGGCACCAAGTC
>NZ_JACEGK010001112.1:0-405 GCF_056859195.1 Streptomyces sp. NH27 | reverse complement strand
GCACCCCTCACGCACCGGGGACCACCGCCGACTCCAGCGACGCTCCCCCCGGCGGCGACCCCGCCGCCACCGGCCGCCACGCCGCCACGGCACCGGACCTGTCCGGCTGGGCGGCGAAGCTGGCCGCCGGCACGCTCGCCCCGGACCCCGAGACCCTCATCCGCTGGCAGGACGACGAACCCGCCGCGGTGATCCACCTCGCCTTCGCCGACCACATCACCAGCGAGCAGCGCGCCGCGCTGCGCCGCGCCCTCCGCCTGACCCTGCGCACCGCCCTGTGACCACCGCCGACACTCGAAACCGAACCGAGGCCCCCATGACCACCACCGGCCACACCCTCCCCGGCGGCTGGAGCATCCGCATCCACCCCGCCATGAACATCCTCACCCTCACGCTCGCCGACGA
>NZ_JACEGK010001111.1:0-406 GCF_056859195.1 Streptomyces sp. NH27 | reverse complement strand
ACGCCGCCCGGGCCGGGGCCGGCAGCGCGGCCAGCGCGCGGTACAGCGCCAACTCCCCGTCGCCGCCCACCTGCGGATGCGCCCGCAGCCCCACCACCCGCGGCATCCGTACGCCCTCCAGCGCCGCCCGCAGCCGCCCCTGATCGCCGAACTCCAGTGCCGCGCGCAGCACTCGTACCCGCAACACCCCGTAGGCGCCGTCCTGCCGCGAGGGCGTGGGCGAGGTCGGCAGCGAGGACTGCACCAGCCGGTGCGCGGCCAACGCCCGGCGATGCTTGCCGAGGTCGGCCGGCAGCGTCACGTAGGCCAGCCGTACCAGCCGCGGGTAGTGCTCGGTCAGGGCCGCCTCGGCCTGCGCCACCGACACGGTGGCGGACGAGCCGCGGGAGGATGCGGAGGTCTCGGA
>NZ_JACEGK010001110.1:0-407 GCF_056859195.1 Streptomyces sp. NH27 | reverse complement strand
ATCCAGAACGGATACCAGATCATCCACCACACGCTGGCGGACCACCTTCCAAACCATCCGAAACTCTGGGAAACCGGTTATCAGTGAGGATTTTTTATCAATAATAATCTTGTCCAGACTGACCACGTTGGTTTTAGAGCGCAGTCCAAGTTCTTTAACTAGTTCTTGGTAGCTGGTTAGGTTGGATACAGGGAAATTGACGGTTTCTTCTTTGACGACTTGAGAACCTTGACCTATTATCTTTTTGATCAATCCTTCCTCTTGGAGGTGAGTCAGGGCCTTTCGGACTGTAACACGACTCACTTGATATTGCTCCATAAGGTCGTGCTCGATAGGAAGGAAATCTCCGACAGCGTAAGTCTCGTTTTGAATGGTTTATTGGATTTGCTTAAATAATTGTTTGTATT
>NZ_JACEGK010001109.1:0-408 GCF_056859195.1 Streptomyces sp. NH27 | reverse complement strand
CAACGCCCTGCGCCACAACCACCCCGGCGGCCACCTCCGCGTCCGTACCCGCGCCTCCCCCGACCACCGCGCCCACCTCGAAGTCGCCAACTCCGGCACGGACGTGCCCCCGCACGACATCGACCGCCTCTTCGAGCCCTTCCAGCGCCTGGGCACTCCCCGCACCCGTACCCCTTCGGGTCATGACGACGCCCACCACGGTCACGGCCTGGGCCTGGCCATCGTCCGCGCCGCCACCACGGCCCACGCCGCCGCCCTCACCGTCACCCCTCACCCCGCCGGCGGCCTCACCCTCCGCATCGACTTCCCACCCGGGGACCCGGCCGACACGGCCACACCGGCGAGCCCGCACTGACCAGCAGCCGCGGGCAGTTCGGGATCGGGATCGGGATCGGGATCGGGCTCAGG
>NZ_JACEGK010001108.1:0-409 GCF_056859195.1 Streptomyces sp. NH27 | reverse complement strand
CCATTACAGGGATTGCGGATGCCATGAGCGATAGCGTTCCCCTTTTGGTCTTTACAGGTCAGGTGGCGCGAGCAGGGATTGGGAAGGATGCCTTTCAGGAGGCAGACATCGTGGGAATTACCATGCCAATCACTAAGTACAAATACCAAGTTCGTGAGACAGCTGATATTCCGCGTATCATTACGGAAGCTGTCCATATCGCAACTACAGGCCGTCCAGGGCCAGTTGTAATTGACCTACCAAAAGACATATCTGCTTTAGAAACAGACTTCATTTATTCACCAGAAGTGAATTTACCAAGTTATCAGCCGACTCTTGAGCCGAATGATATGCAAATCAAGAAAATCTTGAAGCAATTGTCCAAGGCTAAAAAGCCAGTCTTGTTAGCTGGTGGTGGAATTAGTTATGC
>NZ_JACEGK010001107.1:0-409 GCF_056859195.1 Streptomyces sp. NH27 | reverse complement strand
ACTATAGAAAACGGGGACTTCAAGGTATTTATAGAAAAATACTCCGATAAAAAGAGCCTTAAAGTTGGAACTGTTAAGCTATTAGACCTTTTGGCCGTAGAACTTGCAAAGGTTAACCATTTTAGAAGCAAAGATACGGGGAGCGTACAAACTACAGTCACTTTTTCATTAGATGACTACATGGGTTATCTGGGCATTCCAAACCCTGAGACGGCAAGCGCTAGAAAAGAAGCTAGAAAGCGCCTCAAAGAAGCCTTAGAAACTATTTACAGCACTTCCTTAGAATGGGAAGAGAGAAGCGGAAAAGAAGTAAAAAGCTATGCTAAGATGCGCATTTGTGAGGCTCAAGGGATAAAACGTGGAGTGGTTACGTTCTCCTTCACTCAAAGCATGGCCAATTACTTGAACC
>NZ_JACEGK010001106.1:0-412 GCF_056859195.1 Streptomyces sp. NH27 | reverse complement strand
ATTTGATACGAAGATTGAGCTGAGCGCGACCGTTTAGGTGGAGATCTTTAGTCACAGGACGGTTAATAGTAATCTGATTGGCTTTCCCTTGATAGAGCTCTGTATTGAAGGTTTGGTATGTCTTACCATAGCGCTCAAAATCCTTATCTGGGTACTGGTTTTGAATAGCTTGCTCTTCTTGACCAAGTGAGAAGGTTTCACAGTTTTCTTGCCCACCGAAGTTATCAAGTGATAACCAAGTCTGTGGAGCTGTATTGTCCTGCCAGATAACAGTAGGAAGTTGAAAGTCTGTTTCCTGTCCTAGTAATTTCTTGGTCAATAAGGCATTTATGGACTCACGGAAGTCAATTGATTGCCAATTGTTCATGTAAACATGAGCACCATTATGGAAAAAGAGATGCTTGTGTATATG
>NZ_JACEGK010001105.1:0-412 GCF_056859195.1 Streptomyces sp. NH27 | reverse complement strand
CCCCGGCACCCGCCGCGGGCACAGTCCCGTCGGCACCGGACACCGAGGAGACGGCGTCCGCAATGCACGCCGGGGATCTGACGGCCGCTCTGCACGAGATCACCGAGCACCGCACTCTCCTGGTGCTCACCGGTCCGGACGCCGCGGTCGCGGAGGAGGCACTGGCGGCGTATCCGGCCGCAACCGGCCCAGAGGTGGTGTGGGTCCGGCTACAACCGGGCAGCGGCAAGGACGGAGGCCCCCTGGTCCGCGCCCTGTTCGAGCAACTGGGCCTGGACCGGCACCGGCCGGTGCCCCGCGTTCCGGGCGACGCCGAGGACCTGATCGCCGCCGAACTCCACCGGAGTCCGCGCCTGGTGATCGTCGCCGGTGCCCACCACCTGCGCGCCGCGGCACTGGAGTTGCTGTACCG
>NZ_JACEGK010001104.1:0-413 GCF_056859195.1 Streptomyces sp. NH27 | reverse complement strand
TTGCTGCTCCTGAAACAGGATCAACAAACCGTCTCTCTATCACTCTCAAGTCAGACGGTCAGCTAAATGCCAGCAATAACGATGACAAACTCTTAGACACAGTGACTCTACCAGCTGCGGTCAATGACCATCTTAAAAATGAGAAGAAGATCCTTCTCAAGGCGGGCTCTTATGGCAATGACCGTACGGTTGTCAGCGTTAAAACAGACAATCAAGAAGGCGTAAAAGCGGATGATACTCCTGCCCAGAAAGAAACAGGTTCGGTTGTTGACGATAGCAAGGTGACTTATGATACGATCCAGTCTAAGGTACTTAAGGCAGTAATTGACCAAGCCTTCCCTCGTGTCAAGGAATACACCTTGAATGGACATACTTTGCCAGGACAGGTGCAACAGTTCAACCAAGTCTTTATC
>NZ_JACEGK010001103.1:0-413 GCF_056859195.1 Streptomyces sp. NH27 | reverse complement strand
ACTGGTAACACTCCTTTGGTTATCGTAGACTACTTGCAGATATTAGCACCAACCAACGAACGAGCGACAGATAAACAAAACACAGATAAAGCCGTTATGGAATTGAAGCGGATAAGCAGGGATTTTAAAACACCAGTTATAGGTATCTCTAGTTTTAACCGTGACAATTACGAGAAATCAGTAAGCATGCAATCCTTTAAAGAAAGTGGGGCTATAGAATACTCTAGCGATATTCTTATAGGTTTACAGCTAAAAGGTGCAGGGGAAAAAGACTTTGACCCTACAGAAGCGAAGAAAAAAGACCCTAGAGAAATAGAGTTAGTTATCCTCAAAAACAGAAACGGGAATACAGGAGTTAAAGTTCCTTTTGAGTTCTACCCGATGTTTAACTACTTTGTAGAAAATAGCGACCC
>NZ_JACEGK010001102.1:0-419 GCF_056859195.1 Streptomyces sp. NH27 | reverse complement strand
GACAGGGGAAGTCTTTGACTATACAAGTGCTGTCAGACAAGGTCGCTTCCAGACTAGCCTGCTTGGTTTGTACCAAATAGAGAATGCTGGGATGGCCATAGCTTTACTTGATACTTTTTGTCAAGAAGATGGTCGAGAGCTAGCAAGCAATGACTTTCTTGGTCAAGCCTTGGAAGAAATAAGTTGGCCAGGGCGTTTGGAAATCGTGTCAAGAGATCCCTTGATGATTTTGGATGGAGCCCATAATCCCCATGCTATCAAGGCCTTGTTGGTAACCTTGCAAGAACGTTTTGCGGATTATCATAAGGAAATCCTCTTCACTTGTATCAACACCAAAGCCTTGGAGGATATGTTGGACTTGCTGGGAGCCATGCCAGATACCGAGCTTACTCTAACACATTTTGCGGATAGTCGGGCGA
>NZ_JACEGK010001101.1:0-428 GCF_056859195.1 Streptomyces sp. NH27 | reverse complement strand
CCTCCGCCGCGCACCGGCTCCCCCACCCACCGCCGCCGCAACGCGCCACCGCCACCGCCACCGCCACCGCCACGCACACGCACACGCTCAGTGACGACTCCCGCACATCGAGTCCGCTACGGTGAGGCGCGTGACAGCTCGACTCGGACCCCGGTGCCTGGTGACCGGGGCGACCGGGTACATCGGTGGCCGGCTCGTCCCGCAACTCCTCGACGCCGGATACGAGGTGAGGTGTCTGGCCCGTTCCCCGGTGCGGCTGCGCGATCACCCGTGGACGGGCCGGGTCGAGGTGGCGGCCGGCGACGTGCTGGACCCCGACGCGGTGGGCGCGGCGCTGCGGGACGTCGAGGTGGCGTACTACCTGGTGCACGCGCTCGGCACCGGCGCCGAGTTCGAGCGGATCGACCGTCAGGCGGCGCGGATCTTCG
>NZ_JACEGK010001100.1:0-429 GCF_056859195.1 Streptomyces sp. NH27 | reverse complement strand
AGGAAGCTATTAGGATTAGGTGGAAAGTCATCCAGACCAGTAAGGGATATTCCTGATGGTGAAAGTCGTATATACCCAAGGTCAAACCAGCGGTGATTAGGACGACTTGCCCCAAGGAAAGCAATTCCCAAGAGTAAAGCAGAAAGAGGAGTCCTAAGCCTAGTTCAAAGAGGGCATACCAGACAGGATAGCGAACTTTGCAGTAGCGACAGCGAAAGCGATTGAAGACCTGTGAGAGAATCGGAATCAAATCTAAGGGACGCAAGGGAGTCTGACAGGAATCGCAGTGACTGGCTGAACTGATAATGGATTGCTCTGGAAAACGGTCAATGACCAAACCAAGAAAGGAAGCTAGAATGCTCCCGACGAGAAAAAAATAAAAATCAATCATACTTATCTATTCGTAAAAAATGGGAGAAATAGTATAAT
>NZ_JACEGK010001099.1:0-432 GCF_056859195.1 Streptomyces sp. NH27 | reverse complement strand
GGTCGGGCTCGCCGGACCCGTCGTCGGACCCGTCGTCGGACCCGCCCTCGGGCCCGGGTGCGGCGATGGCGGGGTGGGCGCGGCGGCGCAGGTACTCCGTGCGGCCGAGGCCGTCCGTGTACGCCTTCGCCAAGGGGTCGGCGGACGGTGCCACGAGTGCGGGGTCCACGTCCTCACGGCCGGATGCGGGGTCGGACGGGCCGCCGGGGCGGGCGGATTCGGAGCCGCCGGGTTCAAAGCCGGGGCGGCCGGGTTCGGCGCCGGGGCCTGGCGTGCTCATTCCGGGGCGCCCGCGGTGCCGGCAACACCGGCGGCGCCGGCGGCACCGTCGCCGGCCTTGTCGGCCGCCGCAGCCTGCTCGGCCCAACGCCCCTGTCACTTAAACACAACTCAGAGCCCACGAGACTTGAGACCATCGCGTATGCCCGCTTC
>NZ_JACEGK010001098.1:0-435 GCF_056859195.1 Streptomyces sp. NH27 | reverse complement strand
ATGAACTACTTCAATACGCAGGCCGGTGCAACAACATGGACCCTTCCAAGCGATTGGGCAAAGAGCAAGGTTTACCTTTACAAGCTAACTGACCAAGGTAAGACAGAATAGCAAAAACTAACTGTAAAAGATTGTAAAATTACCCTATATCTTCTAGCAAATCAACCATACTTTCTCTATCGTTCGAAGCAAACTAAACCTGAAATGTCATGGAGTGAAGGCATGCACATCTATGACCAAGGATTTAATAGCGGTACCTTGAAACATTGGACCATTTCAGGCGATGCTTCTAAGGCAGAAATTGTCAAGTCTCAAGGGGCAAACGATATGCTTCGTATTCAAGGAAACAAAGAAAAAGTTAGTCTCACTCAGAAATTAACTGGCTTGAAACCAAATACCAAGTATGCCGTTTATGTCGGTGTCGATAACCGTAGT
>NZ_JACEGK010001097.1:0-436 GCF_056859195.1 Streptomyces sp. NH27 | reverse complement strand
TGGTTGTAGCGATTGGTTTTCCACAATCCAAGTCTTCTGATTCGATTGGTTTTGGTTTTTTCAATTTCGAAACGACTCCTACGTATTTAACAAAGTTATCTAAGCAAGTTTCAAGGAATTTAACAGTTCCTTCGTTGGTGATATTTCCGTTGTTATCAAAAGCTTCCTTATCTTTACCAAGAAGGAATTCGTTACCTGGAAGCGTGTATGCATTAACACCAGGAGCATCAAGGATTTTACGAAGGTGAACTTGAGCACGTGATGTTCCTTGGTCATAGTATGATGCACCCACAATCATAACAGGCTTGTTTTCAAATGGATGAACTTCGTATGAAAGCCATTCAAGTACAGATTTGAGTGAAGCTGAGATAGTGTGGTTATGCTCAGGAGTAGCAATGATAACACCATCTGCACGAGTAATTTTGTTATATAAATA
>NZ_JACEGK010001096.1:0-436 GCF_056859195.1 Streptomyces sp. NH27 | reverse complement strand
GCTCGACGCTCCGCATCACCAGCCCGGTCGCCGGCTTCGGCCCGAACGACGTGGACTTGCGGGGCATCATGACGCCCTGGCGGGCCAGATCGAGGACGATGTGCTCGCGCACCGGGTGCATCAGCACCGCGGTGCCGCCGAGTTGACGGGCGAGGCGGACCGCCGCCTCGGTGTCGTGGATGTAGCGGATGTGCTCGGGGGAGTCCGGCACCCGCCAGACGCGGTCGAGCAGCAGGCTGTGCAGGACGGTGGCGTCCAGCCGCCGCCATGGCTCCGGCCGGTCGTCCGGCACGGCCTCCCGCAGCAGCACGGGGTCGGGCCGGTCCAGCAGGTGGAAGCCGTCGCCCGCCAGCACGAACGCGTTGCCACCGACGCCGAAGCCGGTACCGAAACCCGCACCGTAGCCGACGCCGGCACCGTCCGTACCGGCACCTCC
>NZ_JACEGK010001095.1:0-437 GCF_056859195.1 Streptomyces sp. NH27 | reverse complement strand
ATCTTATCAAGCATTTTCTTACGTGATGTTGCCTGCCTTGACTTAGAAGCATTGGCAGAGAAACGAGCAACGAATTCTTGCAATTGTTTAATTTTTTCTTCTGCTTTAGCATTACGGTCTGCTAGCAATTTAGCAGCAAGCTCAGAAGATTCCTTCCAGAAGTCGTAGTTTCCGACATAGAGTTTGATTTTTCCAAAGTCAAGGTCGGCCATGTGAGTACAAACTTTGTTTAAGAAGTGACGGTCGTGGGATACTACGATAACTGTGTTATCAAAGTCAATTAAGAAGTCTTCTAACCAAGTAATCGATTGGATATCCAAACCGTTAGTAGGCTCGTCCAAGAGAAGAACATCTGGTTTACCAAAAAGTGCTTTGGCGAGGAGAACCTTTACTTTTTCACCGTTGGCCAATTCGCTCATGTTTTGGTAGTGTAATTC
>NZ_JACEGK010001094.1:0-437 GCF_056859195.1 Streptomyces sp. NH27 | reverse complement strand
AATAAGGTCTAATGTATCTCCACCCTTGTCACATGCGAAGCACTTCCAACTGTTGCCCTCTGGTGTAATTGTAAATGCTCCAGTACCGCTTTTACCTGTACCGCTACCGCAAAGCGGGCAAACAAATGCTTTTTTATTGCCCTTTTTACTGCGTTCAGTGATGCCTTCGACATAATCTGTCAGGCGTTCCTTGATTGCTTCTGTTGCTGTCTGTCTATCCATGATTGAAAAGCCCAGTTACTACCGTATCTTTTAGTAGTTGCCCTTTCTGTTGTTTTGTTAGATGCGGATTGTCTTGCTCTACAGCCTCTAAAAAGCCTTGTAGTTTTGCTACGTCCGTGCCTGCTATCAATTTCTTTAGGATGTTGTTAAACTTCTCTTCTAAGTAGTCCACAAATGATTTTAGATGTTCGTCTGTTGGAGTTGCTCCTTGAAGT
>NZ_JACEGK010001093.1:0-449 GCF_056859195.1 Streptomyces sp. NH27 | reverse complement strand
GAGAGCGGCAGCCGCCTGGGGTCGCAGCTCGCGGGCGCGCGGGGTGAGAGTCAGCCCGCGACCCGACGGCACCAGCAGCGGATCGCCGACCACCCGGCGCAACCTGGCCAGGGTCCGGCTCATCGCGGACGGTGAGACGTTCATCACGGTCGCCGCGCCTGTGACGCTGCCCTCGCGAAGCAGCGCGTCCAGAGCTGGCAGCAGATTCATGTCCGGCAGGAGCACGGCTCCAGTGTGGCACCGACGATTGCGTCCCGTGCAACTGTCACATGACAACCAGGACCTTGTGATCAACCATGGCCGGATTGCACGCTGATCACATGATCAACGCATCGCAGCCACCGCGACCCGAACGGCAGCCCCTGCCCGGCACCCCCGCGGCCGTACCCCCGCCGCGGCCGGCAGCCGTGACCGAGGACGGGACCGCAGCCGCGGGCGGAGGAGGTGGG
>NZ_JACEGK010001092.1:0-450 GCF_056859195.1 Streptomyces sp. NH27 | reverse complement strand
CGCTCTACGTCTGCAAGACCGTCAGGCTGACCGCATGAGCGCCAGCGACAAGCCCCCTGCCGCGGACCTCGCCACCATCACGACCTGGCTCCCCGAGGAGTCCCATGGGGTCGCCACGACCGACACCGATCGCCATGAGGTCTGGATCTTCTTCCCGATGCTCCGCGGCGGATTGCGCACCGACCAGCTCTACGTCGGTAAGCGAGTGCACCTCACCTACGAGCCGACCCCCGACCAAGACGGCTACAAGTGGATCGGGATCGAGGTAACGCCGCTACCCCGATAGTGTCCGGCGCGGGCCCGCAGACACGGGCCCGCGCCCTCGCACTGCCTGCCGCGTGACAGACACCGTCCACGATGCAGAAAGCCAGCATTCCCAACGATCTCTCGCGTCTCGCTCAGGGGAATACGTGTTCGAACAGCGGCGTAGCCTGGACGGGTGACGACGAC
>NZ_JACEGK010001091.1:0-450 GCF_056859195.1 Streptomyces sp. NH27 | reverse complement strand
GATGAGGCTGGTCAAGTTGTCGTAGACCCAGATATCATTAAGGCTGTTCAAGACGCAGACCGCATCTACATCCTTGCAGCTGGAACATCTTACCATGCAGGATTTGCTTCTAAGAAGATGTTGGAAGAATTGACAGATACACCAGTTGAACTTGGAATCTCATCTGAGTGGGGCTACGGTATGCCACTTCTCAGCAAGAAACCACTCTTCATCTTTATCAGCCAATCTGGTGAAACAGCGGATAGTCGTCAAGTTTTGGTCAAGGCTAATGAAATGGGAATTCCAAGCTTAACAGTGACAAATGTTCCAGGTTCAACCCTCTCACGTGAAGCCAACTATACCATGCTCCTTCACGCAGGTCCTGAAATTGCCGTGGCATCAACTAAAGCCTATACAGCGCAAATCGCAGCCCTTGCCTTCCTTGCAAAAGCAGTCGGAGAAGCAAATGGT
>NZ_JACEGK010001090.1:0-450 GCF_056859195.1 Streptomyces sp. NH27 | reverse complement strand
CCAGAGGAACAGAAGGTACAACCGATATTACAGCCGACCTGAGTGGTCACACAGACAGATAAACCATAGTGTTGACACATGAGTACAGTCTCAATTAACATACCGTCAGGCAATTCAAAGAGATATTTGACTGTACCATCAGCAGACTCTTGCACAATACGTTGTTTCAAGGGATTGACCACAAACTGGTCATTGAGCTTAGCAATCAAATCCTTGGAAAGGTTGGTCATTTCTTCAAATGACTGCACACGTTTACGGTAGAGCCATTCCCAGATTTGATCTGCACGGAATTTCTTTTCTCCCTGCTCCAATACCCATTCCTGCATGGTTTGATGTGCCAAACTATGAATTGAGGGTTTCATTTCTTCTCCTTATTCTCTACTCACTTCTGACGAATGACAAAATGACGTTGTTCCTTGTCCTCTTTCTGAGAATGCTGGTCTTTCTGAC
>NZ_JACEGK010001089.1:0-453 GCF_056859195.1 Streptomyces sp. NH27 | reverse complement strand
ATTTACAACAGAACAATTTAAGAGTGTGGAAGATATTGCACAAGTTGATGTAGTGATTACTACTAATGATGATTTGGATAGCAGATTTCCGATTTTAAGGGTTAATCCTATCCTTGAAGCAGAAGATATTTTGAAAATGCTAGACTATCTTAAACACAATATATTTCGTAATGAGAGCAAAAGTTTCAGTGAAAATCTTTCTAGTCTTATTTCGTCTTATATTGTAGATAGCAAGTTGGCTAGTTAGTTCCAAGTAGAGGTTCAAACACTTATAAATCAAGAAATAGTAGTTCAAGCTTTTATGGTAGATATTTGAAGGACAGTCCATTGATGAACACAAACCTGTGTTTTTCTTGGTCTTTTTTAGTGTTTTGAAGGGTGGTATACTAATCTCAAAGATAACAATTATATCCAAAGGAGGCAACATATGCCAAACGTCAAAGAAATTACACG
>NZ_JACEGK010001088.1:0-455 GCF_056859195.1 Streptomyces sp. NH27 | reverse complement strand
GGCTGTTGTTGAGCTGGTACAGCCGCTGCCAGCCACCGTCCACGTCGTACGAACGGGCGATGCCCGCCAGGGTCTCACCGGGCTGCACTGTGTGCACGATGTGCTTGAAGCCGCTCATCCCGATGGGCCGCGAGCACGCCGGCCAGGCACCCCAGCCCTGCGCCCGAAGTACCACCTCGGCGATGTCGATCTGGTGCTGGGGCGTGGCCAGGTCGGCGCGGCGCGCGTACTTCAGCCCGCCGAACAACTCCCAGGTGGGCTGCCAGAACTGGAGCCCGCCGTAGTAGCGGTTGCCGGTGTTGATCTGCCAGTCGCCGCTGCTCTCGCACATCGCCAGGTCGTCCCAGACCGAGCGCTGCCGGGTGAACGTGACCACGCGCCGAGTGGCGGCGCTCGCCGGTGCGGCGGCAGCGGGTGCGGCGGCAGCCGGTGCAGCCGCAGCGGGGACCGTACCG
>NZ_JACEGK010001087.1:0-456 GCF_056859195.1 Streptomyces sp. NH27 | reverse complement strand
CTTTCCCTACCCACTCGATGTGGAACGAATGCAGATTGCAATCAAAAAGCTAGAGGGAACCCATGATTTTACCGGTTTTACAGCCTCTGGGACTAGTGTAGAGGATAAGGTTCGCACCATCACAGAAGCTAGTTTAATAGTCGATGAGACAGGACAATTTTTGACCTTTACCTTTTCAGGAAATGGTTTCTTGTATAAACAGATTCGCAATATGGTGGGGACTCTACTCAAAATCGGTAACAACCGCATGCCAGTAGAGCAGATTGATCTCATCTTGGAGAAGAAGGACAGGCAACTTGCAGGTCCCACTGCAGCACCAAATGGTTTGTATTTAAAGGAGATTCGTTATGAAGAATAATCGTATTTTAGCACTTTCTGGAAATGATATTTTTAGTGGTGGTGGACTGTCAGCTGATTTGGCTACCTATACCTTGAACGGCTTGCATGGGTTTGTAG
>NZ_JACEGK010001086.1:0-457 GCF_056859195.1 Streptomyces sp. NH27 | reverse complement strand
CGGGGTCAGCGCAGCGACAGCACGACGAGGGCGCCGGTGACGGCGGTCTCGCACAACGCCCCGAACACGTCGCCGGTCACCCCGCCGAACCGCGAGCGGCACCTGCGCAGCAGCAACTCGCCGGCAGTCACGGCGACGGCCGCGGCGACGAGGAAGCGCAGCCAGGTCAGGCCGTGGAAGCCCGCGCCGGCGACAGCGGCGAGGCCGGCGCACCCCGCGGCGACCGCCCACGCCGTGCGGGGGGACAGCACCCCGGCGACGGCCGCCCCGAGGCCGCCCGGCCGGGCCGCCGGCACCCCGCGCCGGGCCGCGAGCGTCATCGCGGCGCGCCCCGCCACCGCCCCGGCCACCGCGGACGCGAGACCGTAGACCCACCCGTGCCCGTAGCACGCGGTCAGCGCGGCGACCTGCGCGAGCAGCACCAGCAGCAAGGTCACCACGCCGAACGGCCCGATGT
>NZ_JACEGK010001085.1:0-458 GCF_056859195.1 Streptomyces sp. NH27 | reverse complement strand
GCGGTCGCCCGCGACGAGCTTGAGCACGTAGCTGAAAAGGGCGCTCGCGTGTTCGCGGTACAGCGCCCGCATGAGGTCTTCCTCCGGGACCGCGCCGTCGGGCCGGGGCGCGGGGCCGGGCAGGGCCGCGCCGTCCAGCCCGGGCGGGCCGTCCGGCCGGGCCGCACCGGCCTGTTGCGGTATCTCCGGAGGGGGTCCGTCCACGGGCGCATCCTGCCGCACCGGCGGCTCCCGGTCGAGTTCGCGTATCGCGGATCGAGACATCAGCGGGTGGCTTCCCGGAGGTGGAAGGTCGCCGCGGCCGCGGCGCTCACCCTCTCCATACGGACCCGCGGCCGGAACGTCTCACCTCCGGGAGCCGGAAAGGCCGGAGAATCCGGAAACCACGGACCCACGGACCCACGGACCCACGGACCCGCGGACCCGCGGACCCGCGGGAAAGCCGATGCAGCTAGGGA
>NZ_JACEGK010001084.1:0-464 GCF_056859195.1 Streptomyces sp. NH27 | reverse complement strand
CAGACCATATTGTAGCCTTCCCCAAGACCAATCAAAAGTGGAGATTTGTTTTTCGCTACATAGATGACATCTGGATTTTCAGTGTCAATCAAGGCAAAGGCATATGAACCACGGTTAATATGAAGAGCTTTTTTAAAGGCTTCAAGTACTGAGAGACCGTCTTCTTCCGCAAATTTTCCAATCAAATGTACGGCGATTTCCGTATCTGTTTGCCCTTTGAAGTGGTGCCCAGCAAGGTATTCTTCTTTAATTTCAAGGTAGTTTTCAATCACCCCATTGTGAACCAAGACAAAACGTTCTGTCTCAGAGCGGTGTGGGTGAGCATTGTCTTCCGTTGGTTTCCCATGAGTTGCCCAACGAGTATGTCCGATACCAGTTGTTCCCTCAACACCAGCTGTCTTGGCAGACAATTCTGCGATACGACCAACAGCCTTCACCAAATGGTTATCAGCACCATCTAGGAC
>NZ_JACEGK010001083.1:0-465 GCF_056859195.1 Streptomyces sp. NH27 | reverse complement strand
GCCCCCAGAATCCCGAACATGACCACGCCTCTGATTCTGTCGCACCCGCGACCGCCCGGCCCAGGTGCGATGAACCGTTCGACGACCCCACGCCGGCCCCGGGCCCTCCTCAGCCCGGGAGCGATCCCGCACCGCCGACGCCCAGATCGGCGTCGAGCTTGGCGACCAGCGAGGCACCGAGCCCCGGCGTATGGCGCGCGGCCCACTCCCCGGTACGCGCGAGGAATCCCCGCAGATCCACTTGCACCCCCGCCAGCAGCCCGGGCAGTTCCGCGAGCACGATCTCCGCCGGCGTACCCACCAGCGCTCCGTCCGGCCACACCCGCACCACCGCGTCGTCCCGCTCGAACCACGGCGCCGGATCGTGCCCGAGCCACGGACCCTCGCCCCCGTCGGCGACCTCGCACCACTCCCGCCAGTCCTCCAACCCCGAGCAGCACCCCGGAACCACCACGGCCCCCGTCC
>NZ_JACEGK010001082.1:0-467 GCF_056859195.1 Streptomyces sp. NH27 | reverse complement strand
GCACCGGCAGGCACCGCCAGCGCCGAGTCCGCGCTACGGTCGTCGGCCGGGGCCGGGCTCGCCGCTCCGGCCGCAGCGGGCACGGGCGCGGCCGGGACGGGCGCGGTGGTCAGGGCGGGCCGCAGGTAGGCGGCCACCACCTCCTCCAGCACCTCGTACGCCCGCTGGGCGCGGTCGCTCCCCGCGCCGCCGAACATGGTCCGGGGAGCGGTGAGCAGCACGGTCCAGTGCACGCCGGTCAGCCGCCGCCGGGCAGCTGCCCGCCGCGCGCGCGTCAGCGGGCCAGCGCCGTTCTCCGCCAGCACTCCCCGCGGCGGGTTCACCAACTGCGACGCGGGCACCGCCAGGTTCGGGCGCCGGTCCAAGGGGACACCGCCGAAGACCGGGTCGTCGGCTGCATCCGGCAGCACCACGCCCGCAGCCGCGCCGGTCCGGGCCACCGTCCCCCGGCCCGCACGCCCCGGCAC
>NZ_JACEGK010001081.1:0-467 GCF_056859195.1 Streptomyces sp. NH27 | reverse complement strand
CCTGCGCCTTGCGGTGGTCGGTCAGCCGCAGCCGCAGGGCCGCGCCCGCGAAGCTCGCGCAGAAGGCGAAGAGGTCGGAGACGACGGCCTGCCGCAGCGGTACGCCCGCCGCCGCGTAGATGATCCCGGCGGCCACCGCCTGCGTGCCCGGCGCCGCACCGCGCCGGACCCGCTCGAAGTGCTCGCCGATCTCCGGAAGGTCGAAGACCTCCCACGCCAGGTCCAGCAGTTGCCGGCCGGTCCGGGTGGACGCGAGCCGCATCTCCCGGCCCAGCTTGGTGGCGAACAGGTACTCGTCGATCCGGACCACCGTCTCCGGGTCGCCCGCGCGGGTCGCCCGGTGGGCGAGCGCGAGCGCGGTGACGTCGGCCGGGCCGACGGCATGCAGCAGCAGACCCTCGAGGAGCGACGGCAGGCTGTCCGCATCGACCGCCCTGGCCTGGGCGAAGCCCTCGAGCGTGTGCGAC
>NZ_JACEGK010001080.1:0-468 GCF_056859195.1 Streptomyces sp. NH27 | reverse complement strand
TCTCTACCTAGAACAACTCGCTGCTGAATCATTGACCTCTCCAGAAATCCGCGATCAATTTATCGAGGAATACTTAGACGAAGCCAACATCCGTGATCGTCAAACCAAGGTTGCTATTCGTGAATTGCTTCACGACATCAAGGACAACCAAGAATTGGTTGAAAAAACAATGGCTGGGATTCAAAAAGTTGAATTGCCAGAAATTCCTGACGAAGCTAAAGATCTAACTGACTTAGTTGAATCAGATTATCCATTTGCAAATGACCCGATGCCAAACCACTATTTCACTCGCGTCCCAATAGCAACAATTGGAAACGCCGTATCGCTTAAACACATGTTTGCAGACACTCGTAACCGTGAAACACTCTACGGTAAGTATATCTTCAAATACCACCCAATCTATGGCGGAAAAGTGGATTTGGTCTACAACCGTGAAGAAGATACGCGTATCGAAGGTGGAGACGAGCT
>NZ_JACEGK010001079.1:0-470 GCF_056859195.1 Streptomyces sp. NH27 | reverse complement strand
GCCCCGCCGCGTAGACGCCGTGCGGTGCCGCGCGCATCGCCAGGCCGTCGCTCCACGCGTGCCGGTGCTGGGCGGTGATCGGCGAGGCCAGGCCGCGGCGCAGGTTCTCCAGGGTGCCGCGCTCGCTGAAACCGGCGCCGCGGAACGGCCCTTCGTCGCGGTCGGCGATCCACACGTGCCAGGCCGCCTCGACGTCGCCGGTGGTGAGCGCGGCGCCGTACCGCGCCAGCAGCAGGCCGGACAGGATGGCGTACTCGGTGTCGTCGGTGCCCGCCGGGTCCTCGGTGACGAAGTCCTCGATACGGCCCCAGCGTTGGCGGATCTGCGACGGCTTCATGTTCTCGGCCGGCGCCCCGAGGGCGTCGCCGACGGCCAGCCCGGTGAGCGCGCCGCGCGCGTGGTCACGGGGACTGCCGGGTACGGGGCGGGGGCGGCGGATGCCACCCGGCGGCGGGGCGAGTGCCGTGCCG
>NZ_JACEGK010001078.1:0-478 GCF_056859195.1 Streptomyces sp. NH27 | reverse complement strand
GCATCACTTTGACAAGGTACAATGCACGAGCAACACTTACTAGAGAATTGACCGAGTTACTAGAGCGGACGGCGAAGGAATTAGACACCAAGGTATTTAAGACACGCATCCGTGAGAATATAGCCGTTAAAGAGGCGCAGGCGGTACGTCAAAACCTTTACGAGTATGCACCAAACAGCAACGCAAGCAAAGACTACCAAGCATTAACGAAAGAAATTTTAACCAACATCATTTTTTAAAGGAGTATCAAGCCGATGGCAAAGAAAGACTTTTCTAACATCCAAAGCCCTGCTATGCAATTTATTAGCACACCAGAGGAAACACCAGAACCAAAGAAAAAGGACGCCCCAAAGCAGGGCATCCCTGACGGATATAAACTAAATCCAGAGTACGTTGAGAAAAAGAGCAGACGCCTGCAACTATTGATGCAACCTAGCTTGTACGAGAAATTGAAATCCAAAGCATCCGACGAAGGGAC
>NZ_JACEGK010001077.1:0-479 GCF_056859195.1 Streptomyces sp. NH27 | reverse complement strand
ACAATGGCTTGTTCCAATTGCTTAAGCGACTGAAATGACTTCTCATAACCGTAAAACATTTCCGATTTCAGAATCCCAAAGAAGGACTCCATCATACCATTGTCTGGGCTGTTACCCTTACGTGACATGGATGCTTGAATTCCCTTACCCTCAAGAAACTGATGATAAGAATCGTGTTGATATTGCCAGCCTTGGTCACTATGGAGAATCGTATTCTCGTAGTGCTTCTCTGTGAATGCCTGTTCCAACATTGTTTGTACTTGTTCTAAGTTGGGTGAAGTTGAAAGATTATAGGCGATAATTTCGCTGTTAAAACCATCTAAAACTGGTGATAAGTAAAGCTTTTGAGTACTTACTGGAATGGCAAATTCAGTCACATCTGTGTAGCACTGTTCCATTGTTTTAGAGCCTTCAAATTGGCCTTGAATGAGATTCTCTGCTTTCTTACCAACGTCTCCTTTATGAGAAGAATATTTTCG
>NZ_JACEGK010001076.1:0-489 GCF_056859195.1 Streptomyces sp. NH27 | reverse complement strand
ACACAGACGCGCTACCGCATCCCCCACTCGCGCACCATCGCCCAACTGCCCCCACCACCCCGCCAATATCTTCACCGGCCGGGCCGGTAGCAGCGCCTCGCCCTCCCCGCGATGACGGCTGTCCTCCGCGATATCGCGTAACTCCTCGGCCCAGCAGGCTGGTTCGGCCGAACCGCCGCGTGGCACCAGCTCGACCGCGGCCAATCGATCCCCGGACACAGGGCGTTCCGTCTCGCCCTCCTCCAACAGCGGTCGCCTCCCGGCCCCAGTTCCCCGAGCCCGGGCCGCACCCGCACGTCCTCGACCACGCAGCGGGCACCCGGCGACCGCTTGGAGATCTCCCGTCCTCCGCCGACCCCGGAGCCCTCTGCCCGGCCCGGCGGCTTCCCGCCGAGCCCCTGCGGATCTCCGGGTGTCCGGCATGACAACACCGAACTGCACACTCTTGTTCATTACTCCCTCTCTTCAAGCAGAATCAATCATCTACAC
>NZ_JACEGK010001075.1:0-491 GCF_056859195.1 Streptomyces sp. NH27 | reverse complement strand
CCCACACCTCCAGCTCCACCGCCCCGGCGGCCCCGGTCACCGGCAGCACCGCCCCGGCCCTGGCCAGCCCCGGAATCCGGCCCAACGGCGCCTCCAGCCGCACCGTCGAACACCCCCGGTAGGAGACGCCGGTGGCCGTGTCGTGCCACCGCCCGCGCGGCAGCCGCACCTGCCTGCTGGTGGCGCCCGCCACCAGCACCGGCGCCACCAGCAGCGACTCGCCGAGCAGGAACGCGTCCTCGCACTCCCGCAACGCCCGGTCGCCCGGCGACTTCCACCACAGCGGCCGCACATACGGCGCGCCGGTACGGTGCGCGACATGCGCCAGTGTCTCCAGATACGGCAGCAGCCGCACCCGTTCCTCAAGTGCCGCCCGCGCGTGCTCCAGCACCTGCGGCCCGAACTCCCACGGCTCCCGCCGCCCCGCGTCGATCGCCGAATGGGTGCGGAACAGCGGGAGATACGCGCCGAGTTGGAACCAGCGCAGATAC
>NZ_JACEGK010001074.1:0-491 GCF_056859195.1 Streptomyces sp. NH27 | reverse complement strand
AACGAGGTCACCGCGAAGTTCTACGACCGCACCGAAGGCCACGGCCGCAAGGAGACACGCGTGGTGCAGGTCCTCACCGTCGACGGCCTCGACTTCCCGCACGCCGCCCAGGCCGCTCGCATCACACATCACCGCACCTGCCTCAAGACCGGCACAGGCCGCTCGCATCACATGTCACCGTACCTGCCTCAAGACCGGCAGGCGCACCCGCGAGACGGTTTACGTCATCACCGACCTGACCAGCCGACAGGCGTCCCCTCAGCGACTCGCGAAGATCGCGAGGTCCCAGTGGATCATCGAGAACCGGCTCCACTTCGTCCGAGATGTCACCTTCCGTGAGGACGCCTCGAAAGTCCACACCGGGCACGGCCCGGAGAACATGGCCACCCTCCGCAACCTCGCGATCAACCAACTCCGCGCAGCCGGGCACCTCAACATCGCCGCCGCCCTCCGCGAGATGTCCTACGAGCCCTTCACCCGCCCCCTGAACC
>NZ_JACEGK010001073.1:0-500 GCF_056859195.1 Streptomyces sp. NH27 | reverse complement strand
GGGGTGAAGGCCATGGTGGTGTCGAGCATGACGGCGGGGTGGCGTTCGGCGAGGTCGAGGAAGTCCTCGTACTCGGGCATGCCGAGGTGGGCGACGACCAGCCGCAGCCGGGGGTGGCGGGCCAGGAGTGCGGCGATCGGGGCCGGGCCGGTGTGGGCGCCGGGCACCGGGCCGGAGCCGCAGTGCGTCACCACCGGCACCCCCTCGTCGGCGAGCAGCCGCCACACCGCGTCCAGGTGCGGGTCGTTGGGGTCGAACCCGCCCACCTGGACGTGGCACTTGTAGACCCGTGCGCCCTGGCCGAGGGCGCGCCGCACGTCGGCGAGGGCGCCCGGCTCGGCGAAGAAGGTGGCCGTGTGCAGGCAGTCCGGGGTGCGGGCGGCGAAGTCGGCGGCCCAGTCGTTGAGCCAGCGGGCCATCCCGGGCTTGTGCGGGTAGAGCATGGACGTGAAGGCCCGCACCCCGAAGCCGCGCAGCACCTCCACCCGGCGCTGCTCCTC
>NZ_JACEGK010001072.1:0-501 GCF_056859195.1 Streptomyces sp. NH27 | reverse complement strand
GTACGGCCGGGGGTAGGTCCCGGGGTGCGTCCGGACAGGGGAATCTGCGCGTGGCATGTGCTCCGCATACAAGATGAACAGTCGTATTTGATGTTTTCTGCCCCCATGAATCACCAGCAGACGAATCCCCCCACCGAGCCGCGCCGCCGGGGGACGTTCCGCGCCGCCGCGGCGTCCACGGCAGTCGTCGGCGCGGCAGTCATGGCCGCGGCCGGCCTGCTGCTGCCCGGCTCACCGGCCGGTGCCGCCACCTCGGACGACGGCGGGTCGACCGCCGCGCTCGGGACCGCCGCCGGTCCGTCGGACACGTCCTGGCCGAACGGCAGCGAGGGGCCGCCGCAGAGCGCTGCGCCGTCGTCGTCGCCCAGCGGCGACAGCTCGTCGTGGCCGAACGGCAGCCAGCGGCCGCACAGCGCCGACCCCTCCAGCGCCCCCTCCAGCGCGCCCGCCGACCACGCCGCCACGGCGCCGGACGGCTATGGCTCGCCGGCGCCGTGGAGG
>NZ_JACEGK010001071.1:0-502 GCF_056859195.1 Streptomyces sp. NH27 | reverse complement strand
GTGCTGCTGCGGGAGGGGCGGGCGGCGCTCGACGCGGTCGATGCCGCCGACCGGCGGACCCGGCGGGCGGCCGTCGCGAACGGCCGTGCCGGTGTCGTCCTCGTCACGAAGGCCGGGGCGGCCAACGAACTGCTGGCGAAGCTGCTCGACGCCTACGCGGCCGAGCCCGGCGCGGTGCCCGTCGACGTGGTGCTGTGCGGGCCCGGCGAGCAGGAGCGGTTGCTGCGCGACGGGCGGGCCGACGTGGGGCTGCTGCACCTGCCGTTCGACTCGACGGCCGGGTTCGACACGGAGGAGCTCCGCACGGAGGAGCAGGTCGCGGTCCTCCCGTCGGGGCACCCGCTCGCCACCCGTACCCACCTGCGCATGGCCGACGTCACCGCGCTGCCCGACCTGCCGATGCCCCGCTGGCCCGGCCTCGACGGCAACTTCCCCGACGGGCCCGGCCCCCAGGTCCGCGACCACACCCAGCTGCTCCAACTCATCTCCCTCGGCCGGGCCT
>NZ_JACEGK010001070.1:0-515 GCF_056859195.1 Streptomyces sp. NH27 | reverse complement strand
CCTACCAGCAGGACCTGTGGCACTACACGATCGCCCGGATGGTCGACGCGTGCGCCGCGAACGGCATCCTGCCGTACTACGGGCCGTTCGGGGACATCAAGGACGTCACCGGATGCGAGGACCAGTTCCGCAACGCCTTCCTGCTCGGCTGCGTCGGCGCCTGGTCGCTGCACCCGGTACAGATCGACATCGCCAAGCGGGTCTTCTCGCCCGCCCCCGAGGACGTCGCCTGGGCCCGCCGGGTGATCGAGGCGATGGGCGACGGCACCGGCGCGGTGATGATCGACGGCAAGATGCAGGACGACGCCACCTACAAGCAGTGCCAGGTGGTCGCCGAACTCGCGGACACGCTCGCCGCCCGCGACCCCGAACTCGCGAGCGCGTACGCCGCCGCCCCCGAGGAGGCCGCCCGATGACTTCCCCCGCAGGCACCTCCGCAGCCGCCTCCGCGCCCACCCCCGCGAGCACGTCCGCACCGCGCCCCCGCCGCTCGGTGCTCTACATGCCCGGTGCCA
>NZ_JACEGK010001069.1:0-521 GCF_056859195.1 Streptomyces sp. NH27 | reverse complement strand
GCCGTAGACCGCGGCGGCACCCAGGGCGCGGGCGATCTGCGCGGCGGCCGAGCCGATGCCGCCGGCGGCGGCGTGGATCAGCACGGTGTCGCCCGCGGCGAGCCGGGCGGCGCCGGCGAGGATGCCGTACGCGGCGGTGAGGGTGAGGCCCGCGCCACCGCCGTCGCGCAGCGATATCCCGTCGAGCGGGAAGGCGAAGTCCGCGGGGGCGAGGGCGTAGTCGGCGTAGCCGCCGCCGTCGGGGCGGTAGGCGGCGACCTGTTCGCCGACCGTGAGACCGGTCACACCCGGGCCGACCGCCGCGACCTCGCCGGATACCTCGAAGCCGGGCACGGTGGTGTGCCGCGGTGTCCCGAAGTCCCCCAGCCGGTGCCGCATCTCGTCGTGGTTGACACCCGCGTACGCGACCCGGACCAGGAGTTGACCGGGGCCGGGCACGGGGGCGGGCAGCTCCACCGGGTTGAGCACCTCTGGACCGCCGATGACGTCGAAACCGACCGCGCGCACGCGTTCTCCTCTCC
>NZ_JACEGK010001068.1:0-523 GCF_056859195.1 Streptomyces sp. NH27 | reverse complement strand
GGTCGGCGGGGCGGTACGGGCGGACGGCCGCCGACCTGCCCGCGCTGTACGACATCTGCCTGCGCACCGCCGACTCGGGACAGGACGCCACCGCGTCCTACGCCGAACACGACCGCGACCTGGTCGGCGCGATCTTCGCGGCGCCGTACGCCGTACTCGAACCCGACCTCACCTTCGTGGTCGACGACGGCAGCGGGCAGGCGGTCGGCTACGTCCTCGGCACCGGCGACACCACGCGGTTCGTCGAGCGGTTCCGCGCGGAGTGGCTGCCGACCGTCGCCGATCGCTGGCCCGCGCCCGCGGGTGAACCCGGCACGCCCGCCGAATCGATGGCCGCGCTGCTGCACGCCCCCGAGCGGATGGTGGTGCCCACCCTCACCGCCTACCCGGCCCACCTGCACATCGACCTGCTCCCCCGGGCCCAGCGGTCCGGGCACGGCCGCGCCCTGATGACCGCGTACCTGGCCGCGCACGCCGCGCAGGGGGTACCGGCGGTGCACCTCGGCATGCTCACCACCAACAC
>NZ_JACEGK010001067.1:0-536 GCF_056859195.1 Streptomyces sp. NH27 | reverse complement strand
GGTGTGGGCAAGGGGTTGACGGCGGCGCAGCGCAGGGCGGTCACGGGGTCCGACCCGTCGACCGGGCGGCTGGCCGCCGGGGCCGGGGTGTGTACGGGCCTGGTGGCGGCCGGGTTGGCGGTGCGGCACGGGCGGGCCGGGCAGCACTACCTGACGCCGGAAGGCCGCCGGGTGCGGGCGGAACTGGCCGAGCGGGCCGCACAGGCGGCGAAGGCGGCGGCCGCGGAAGCGGCACCGGGTGCACAAGCGGAGCCGGAGCGCGGCCAGTTCGTCGCCGACGACGGGTCGGGGACGGTGCGTACGGCTGCCGGGCGGTCCGGCGAGGTGGCCGCCGCGTGGGAGGGGCTGCGCCAGATCCGCGCGGTGCTCGGGGACGGCGCGGTGGAGGTGCCGGCGGGCTGGGAGCGGGAGCGGCCGGTGCACGCGGTGGCGCTGGCGCTGGAGGCGGCGGGGGTGCCGCCGCATCGCGCCGAGCGGTCGGCGGGCTACCGGGTGGGGCCGTCCGATCATCCGGGCCTGGTCGAGGTGACCTGGTC
>NZ_JACEGK010001066.1:0-537 GCF_056859195.1 Streptomyces sp. NH27 | reverse complement strand
CCTCGGCCTCGCGGTCAAGGCGATCCGGGCCGGCGACCGCGCCGCCACCGTCCCCCGCAGCGCCCCCGCCGCACGCGACGGCGGCCTGCCCCGCACCCCCGCCGCCGACACCCTCGCCACCGTGCAGGCCGCCGCCCTCACCGGCGCGTCCCTCTGGATCGGCTACGTCAACGCCGAGGGCGCCGCCACCCAGCGCGTCATCGCCCCGCTCCGCGTCGAAGGCGGCTACGTCACGGCCTACGACCACACCGCCGACGAGACCCGCACCTTCGCCCTCCACCGCATCACCGGCGTCTCCACCCTGACCGAAGACCCTTCCTGAGTCCGCTGTCCGCGGTCCTCCCCCAGCGCGAGCACGTCCTCGGTGGTCCACGGCCCGTAGTGGTCTTCGTACGCGACGCTCATGTCGCCACCTCCCCCTCGGAAGTCGTCACCCATAGTGAGGCGCGGCACACGGAGGCCCATCGGTTTTCGGTCAGTCCTTGCGCTCGCTCGGAGCTCGATTCGGAGCCTTGCCGAAGCCGTAGCGGTGGTACC
>NZ_JACEGK010001065.1:0-553 GCF_056859195.1 Streptomyces sp. NH27 | reverse complement strand
ACGCGGTTGCCGCGTTCCGCGAGGAGCTGCGCACCCTGCCCGGCGAGTGGTACGTCATCCACACCTACGCCGGCTACGAGAACCGCGTGAAGTCCAACCTTGAGCAGCGCGCCGTCTCGCTCAACGTCGAGGAGTACATCTACCAGGCCGAAGTGCCCCAGGAAGAAGTAGTCCAGATCAAGAACGGCGACCGGAAGACCATCCGGCAGAACAAGCTCCCCGGCTACGTCCTGGTCCGCATGGACCTCACCAACGAGTCCTGGGGCGTCGTCCGCAACACCCCCGGCGTCACCGGCTTCGTCGGCAACGCCTACGACCCCTACCCGCTGACGCTGGACGAGATCGTCAAGATGCTCGCCCCCGAGGTGGAGGCCGCGGCCGAGGCCGCCGCGATCGCCGAGGGCACCGCCCAGCCGCGCAAGGTCGAGGTCCAGGTGCTGGACTTCGAGGTCGGCGACTCGGTCACCGTCACCGACGGTCCCTTCGCCACCCTCCAGGCGACGATCAACGAGATCAACCCGGACTCCAAGAAGGTCAAGGGCCTGGTGGAGAT
>NZ_JACEGK010001064.1:0-555 GCF_056859195.1 Streptomyces sp. NH27 | reverse complement strand
CGCCCTGCTGCGCAACGCCCACCACCTGGGCGTGCCCGCCGACGACGGGACGGACACGTGTACGGTCGAGAAGACCGGCGTGGACGCCGCTCCGGTCGATGGCGGCGGGGCAGCGCCGCCCCCGGGCACACCGAGCCCTTCGCACCATCCCGCGGAGACCGAACTCCTCGGCCTGATCGCCGACTTCCCCCGCATTGTGGAGAGCGCCGCCCGCCGGCGCGGCCCCGACCGGGTCGCCCGACATCTGGAGCGGCTCGCCGACGCGTTCGCCCGGTTCCACGACGAGTGCCGCGTACTGCCGAAGGGCGACGAGAAACCCTCGGCCGTCCACGCGGCCCGGCTCCGCCTCACCGACGCGGCGGGAATCGTGCTCGCGGACGGCCTGCACCTGCTCGGCATCAGCGCCCCCGCCCGGATCTGAACCGCGACCGGATCTGAACCGCGACCGGAACTGAACCGCGGCCCCGGATCGCCGACCGGACCAGGACCGGACCCGACCGGACCCGACCGGGACCACCGGCGGAACCAGGGCCCCGACCGGCCCAGCGCTCCAGC
>NZ_JACEGK010001063.1:0-563 GCF_056859195.1 Streptomyces sp. NH27 | reverse complement strand
GTCCGAGGCGCTCGGCGCGGTCGCCGACCGGCTGCTCGGCGGGCCGTGGGAGCGGAAGGTCGCGGCGGGCCTGTCGTTCCTGCGGCGGCGGGTGACCGGGGACTACGACGTCGACGAGTTCGGGTTCGACGCCGACCTCACCGACCAGGTGCTGCTGTCGCTGCTGCGCCCGCTGTACGAGGGGTACTTCCGGGTCGAGGTCAAGGGCATCGAGAACATCCCCGCGGAGGGCGGCGCCCTGGTGGTGTCGAACCACTCCGGGACGCTGCCGATCGACGCGCTGATGACCCAGGTCGCCGTGCACGACCACCATCCGGCCGGGCGGCACCTGCGGTTGCTCGCCGCGGACCTGGTGTTCGTCCTGCCGGTCATCAACGACCTGGCGCGGAAGGCCGGGCACACCCTCGCCTGCTCGGAGGACGCCCAACTGCTGCTGGAGCGCGGCGAGGTGGTCGGGGTGATGCCCGAGGGCTTCAAGGGTCTGGGGAAGCCCTTCTCCGACCGGTACAAGCTCCAGCGGTTCGGGCGGGGCGGGTTCGTGGCGACGGCGCTCAGGACGAAGG
>NZ_JACEGK010001062.1:0-563 GCF_056859195.1 Streptomyces sp. NH27 | reverse complement strand
CAACTGGGTCCGCCACTGCGGAAACGTCATCCCGAGTTCGCGCCGGAACAGCCGGCTGAGCGTCCGCTCGCCGGCCCCGACCGCGGCCCCCAACTCCGCCAGCGAACGATCATCCGCGGGGTCGGCGTGCAGGAGCGCGGCGACGGCACGCAACCGGTCGTCGGCGGGCGCCGGCAGATGCAGCGGAAGGGCGTCCACCCGGCGCAGTTGGTCGAGGGCGACCCGTTCGAGGTCAGCACGTTGGGCAGCGGTGTAGGGCGGGTACGCGGGATCGGGCGCGTCGGTGAGGGCCACGACGAGTTCGCGCAGCAGGGGCGTGACCGCCAAGACGGTGGGCCGGTCGTCGCCGGGCAGGCCGGGCCGGGGCGCGAACGACAGGGTCCGCATGTCGGTGGGGCCGTGCGCCTCGTGGGCGTGCGGCACCCCCGCCGGAATCCACACCGCGCGGTACGGCGGCACCACCCACGCCCCGAGCGGCGTGGACACCCGAAGGACGCCGCGGCTGGGATGGATGAGCTGGTGCACGGCGTGGTGATGCCAGTCGATCCGCTCGCGGTGGACCC
>NZ_JACEGK010001061.1:0-565 GCF_056859195.1 Streptomyces sp. NH27 | reverse complement strand
TTGCCGGACACCCCGCAGAGCGCCTCCCGCTACGTCGTCCAGGCCCGCCAGACCGCCGTCGACAACCTCGCCGAGGCCCGCCGCTTCGTCGCCGCCCTCGCCCCGCCCGCCCTGGAGGGCACCACTCTGGCGGACGCTCTTCAACGCCTGTGCACCACGACCAGCGCCCGCCATCGGCTCACCGCCCGCTTCCGGCTCGCCGGCGAGCCGGCTCCGCTGCCGACCGCACACGAGGTCGCGCTGCTGCGCGTCGCCCAGTCCGCCCTCGCCAACACCGTCCACCACGCCGAGGCCACCACCGCCGAGGTCACTCTCCGTTACGCTGACGACAGCATCGCCCTCGCCATCGTCGACGACGGACGCGGCTTCGACCTCGACGACCTGGCCGCCCCCGACCCCGAAAGCGGCGGCTACGGTCTGGAGGCCATGCGAGCGCGTGTCCACGAGCTCGGCGGCACCCTGACCGTCGCATCGACCCTCGGGCACGGCACCGAGCTGGCCGCCCGGCTCCCCCTCACCGCGCCCACCCCGACCGAGACAGAGTCCCGCCCGGGAACGACACCCC
>NZ_JACEGK010001060.1:0-571 GCF_056859195.1 Streptomyces sp. NH27 | reverse complement strand
GTGAACAGCACCTCCCACCGGAAGGTGTCCTGGCCCGGGAAGGGCATCCGCAGCAGCGCGACATCGACCTCGCCCGTGGCCAGCCCGGCGGTCGGGTTCGACCAGGACGCCTGCCGCAGGTCGGCGCGCCAGCCGGGCCGGCGGCGGGCGAACTCCGCGACGATGGACGGCGTCGCCTCGTTGGCGGCGCTGGCCAGGAACCCGACCCGCAGCACGCGGGTCGCCCGGCCGGCCGCGGCCTGCGTCTGGCTCAGCACGCGGTCCCAGTCGGCCAGCAGCGCGGGCACCCGCTCGGCCAGCGCGCGGCCCGCCTCGGGCAGCGCCATCCCGGACCGGGAGCGGGTGAACAGCCGCATCCCGAGCTGGTTCTCCAGCTGCTTGATCTGCTTGGTCAGCGCGGGCTGTGACACGTACAGCCGCTCCGCGGCGCGGGTCAGTGTCCCCTCGGCCGCCACAGCCGCGAAGTAGCGCAGCAACCGCGTGTCGACATCCATGCCGCCAGGTTATAGACGCAGGTATTGGACGGCAATCCGGGGTTCGGTGAGGGTGGGGAGAGCGGGCGGACGAGGGC
>NZ_JACEGK010001059.1:0-577 GCF_056859195.1 Streptomyces sp. NH27 | reverse complement strand
GGGCCGGTCCGGTCGCCGCTACGGGCGGGGGCGTGCGCGCCCGGGCCCGACTGCGGTGCCCGGTGCGGCGACTGGTGCGCCGGAACGACGATCACCGTGATCGTGGTGGCCACCGCGATCGCCGCGGTCAGCGCGTACGCCCCGACGGTACGATGCCGCGCCCCGCGCTCGCTCGCGGCCCGCACGCCGTCCGGACGGGCCGGCGGCCCGGCCTCCGCCCCCGAACGGGCATCGCGACCGGCACCGGCCCCAGGGGCGGAACGGGAACGGGAACCGGAGCCGGAGTCCGACCCGGCACCCGAGCCGGCGTCGGGGCCGGGACCCTCGTCCAGCAGAGCGCCCAGCCGCGCCGGCAGCACCTCCTCCGCGAGGTCCGGCACGGCCCCGGTCAGCGTCTCGCGGGCCGCGATGATCCGGGCCGCGGCCGCCTCCTCGCTCGCCTCCGACTCCGCTGCCGCCGCCGGCAGGTCGAGCCCGAGCCCGTCATGGAGCAGGAGCGCCTTGCGCTGCCTCGGGGGGAGCGTGAGCAGGGCCGCCGCCAGCGGGTCGGCGGGGGTACGCGGGTGCGAGCGATGCC
>NZ_JACEGK010001058.1:0-578 GCF_056859195.1 Streptomyces sp. NH27 | reverse complement strand
ACCCGGAGCCGGCCGACGCCGCGCCCGCCCAGACGGCCCCGGCCGGCCCCGCGGCTGCGCCGCGCCGTACGGCCCGCCCGGCCGGCCCCGCGGCTGCGCCGCGCCGTACGGCCCGCCCGGCCAGCACCAGCAGCGGCAGCTACGCGGGCCGCGACTACTCCTACTTCACCGGCCAGATCACCCGCACCGTCGAGCAGGCCCTCGCCGAGCACCGCGGCGACGTCGACGCCGCGACCGAAGCCCTGGTAAAAAAGGCCGTGCCCAACGCCATGGCACTTTTCGCGGAAACCCGCGTCGGCGGAAATTACGATCACACCGTCTATCCGGAAATCCTCGAATTCCTCAAGAAGAAGACCGTGGACGGCGTCGACGAGATCTGGGAGGGCCGCCATAAATGGACCAACGCCGTCCTGCTGGACCAGCTGCACACCGGCACCCTCCTCCAGGCCGCCATCGACGTCCTCGACACCAACGCGGCCTACCTGGCCGCCTTCAAGACCCACCTGCCCATCGGCGCCCTCAAGCACGACCCCACCGGCGGATTCGACCCCAAGCGCTCCGGCATCTACCTCCTGAAC
>NZ_JACEGK010001057.1:0-587 GCF_056859195.1 Streptomyces sp. NH27 | reverse complement strand
GCACCCTCACCGTCCGCTTCGACCAGGAGCACGCCATCGCCTTCCTCGCCTGGCTGCGCACCCAGCGCTGAACCGCCGCCGACCGGCAACGAACCAACCAAGGCGGCCCGCCGCACCAATCCTGACAAGGGCCGGTGCGGTGCCACCGTGCTCACAACAGCTCGCCCAGCCGGCTCAGCACCACGCCCACCCGCCGGGCCGGCCGCGGGTCGACCCGCGCCAGCAGGTGCCCGAGCGCACACCCCTCCTCGAACTCCCCCGGCCGCCCGGCCGACCGGGCCCAGCAGGCCACCGCGTTGTGCAGATCCCGCTCCAGCTCCCCCGGCGGACCGCCGAGGCGGTACCGGCGGTCCGCCGCCCGGACGTACAAGCCGAACGCCGCACCGAAGTCCCCGTCCCACATCGCCAGGTAAGCCCGGAGCTCAGCCGTCAGCACCGCGTACGGATGACCCTCGCCGTACTCCGCAGCCACCTCCTCGGCCAACCCGACCGCCCGCACCCGAGCCTCGCCCACACCGCCGGCCAACTCAGCCGCCCGGATAGACGCCAGCCTCTGCTCCCACCGCCGCATCCCGACCGACCACGAC
>NZ_JACEGK010001056.1:0-589 GCF_056859195.1 Streptomyces sp. NH27 | reverse complement strand
CAGCTCTTCTCTCCGCCGCACGCGCCCCGGGTATCGCCCTGACCAACGCGGACGCAGCCCGCCAGGACACGCCCCCGTTGCCCGTACGGCCGCGCGGGGCGTACGGACGGGGGTGCGGACACGGTTACGGCCGCGGGTGCGACACGGGTGAGGCGGGCGCCGCACCGGGCGTACGGCCGGGCTCCGTACGCACGTACCCACGCGCGCCCCTACGCCCGTACGCCCCTACGCGGCCCGGTCAGCCGTAGCCCAGCGCGTGCAGCCGCTCGTCGCCGATCCCGAAGTGGTGGGCGATCTCATGCGCGACGGTGACTTCCGTCTCGGCCACGACCTCCTCCCGGGTGGCGCACATCCGCAGGGTCGGGCCGCGGTAGATCGTGATCCGGTCCGGCAGCACCCCCGCGTACCACTCGCCGCGCTCGGTCAGCGGGGTCCCCTCGTACAGCCCCAGCAACTCCTCGTCGCCCGGCTCCGGTTCGTCCTCGACGAAGACCACCACGTTGTCCATCAGACGGGTCAGCTCGGCGGGAACCCGGTCGAGCGCCTCGCCGACCAGTTCCTCGAACTCCTCCGGGCTCATCTCCAGCAC
>NZ_JACEGK010001055.1:0-595 GCF_056859195.1 Streptomyces sp. NH27 | reverse complement strand
GGAGAGCGGGAAAACGGAACCGAATCGTGACCAGACTGGTGAGGCTGAGGAGCCTGCTGGGACTGGTGGGGCCAGTGGGAATGGCGGGCGCGACGCGAGTGCCGCCGGGAACGGAGACGAGGACTCCGGTTCGGCCGGCGGCGAGGACGCTTCCGAAGAGGCCGACGAGGACTCCGTCGAGGACGTTGCGGACTCCGTCGAGGAAGTGGACGGGTCTCGGGCCGCCGTCGCGGAGGAGGGCGCCGAAGCCGTAGATGAGGCGGATGGAGCGGGCTCGACGGACAGTGCGGGGGTAGCCGAAGACGCCGACGCCGATTCCGCCAGCGGCTCCGATTCCGGTGCCAACTCCGGCTCCGCAAAAGGTGCGGACGCCGACGCCGCCACCGTCGCCGTCACCGCCACCACCACCGACGCGGACGAGGACGCGGGCACCGACTCCAGCTCGGCTGCCGACACCGACGCTGACGCCGCCGCAGATTCCGATTCTGGTTCCGGTTCCGGTTCTGTCGCCGGAACGGGTGCGGAGGGCGCCCGGACGGCCGACGCCCGGGCGGGTGAAATCCCGTCCGCCGGCGCGGACCGTACGGAATCGCGC
>NZ_JACEGK010001054.1:0-604 GCF_056859195.1 Streptomyces sp. NH27 | reverse complement strand
CATCATGGCGGCGTGGTTGGCGCGGAAGAGCGGACGGCAGGGGAGGGCGAGCAGCCGCATCAGGCGCTTGCGAACCGTGACGTCCTGCTCGAAGACGAGCCGGGTGGCGCCATCGGGAGCGGGCTGTACGGTCCAGCGGACCCAGCCGTCGAGGTCGCCGGTCATGGCGACTTCGAGCACGCGGGCGTCGGGGTCGTGGCGGGTGGAGCGGGCGGTGACGATGAGGTCGTACGGCAGGGCGGAGCGGAAGCGCAGCACGCCGCTGGTGTCACCGGTCTGCCGGACCTCGCGGACCTGGGGCCACCAGTCGGGGTACTGGTCGGGGCGTTCCAGGACGCGGTAGACGGCGTCGGGTTCGGCGTCGAGCCGCCAGGAGTTGCGGAATCGGTAGTGGCTCCAGTCCATAACACCAGTGTGCGCCGGGAGTTGGGCGAACGCGGCTGCCCGGGAGCCGGGCACCGCATGCGAAAGGTCCCGGGCCGTCCGATGGACGGCCTGGGACCTTCTCCGGGTGGGCGATACTGGGATCGAACCAGTGACCCCTTCGGTGTGAACGAAGTGCTCTCCCGCTGAGCTAATCGCCCCGGCGCGTGCACAACATTAC
>NZ_JACEGK010001053.1:0-608 GCF_056859195.1 Streptomyces sp. NH27 | reverse complement strand
GACCATTCGTTCCACACCCCGGGGGTCATGATGGACACTCCAGTCAACCTGCGCGAGGTGGGAAGGCTACGGGTCCTTGAGGCCCTGCACACCACCGTGCGCAGCAGTCGTCCGGAACTGGTGCGGGTCACCGGGTTGTCCAGGGCTACGGTTTCGTCGTTGATCGCTGATCTGATCGCGGTGGGTCTGGTGGCCGAGGATGGGGGTCCGGAGGGTTTGGAGCCGCGGCGTACGGGTCGTCCTGCGCAGTCGTTGTCGTTGGTGCCGACGGCGGGGTTTGCGTTTGGTGCGGATATCGGGCATCAGCATGTTCGGGTGATCCTGTGTGATCTGTTCGGTGCGGTGTTGTGGGAGCACTGGGTTGCCAAGGAGGTGGATCGGGCTCCGGAGGAGACCCTTGATCTGGTTGCGGTGCTGGTGGACCGGGCGTTGCGGGAGACGGGGGTGGGGCGTGGTCGGGTGCTCGGTATCGGTGCGGGTATTGCTTCTCCGGTGGAGAAGGGCAGTGGTGCTCTGGGTGCGGAGGGCATCATGCCGGGTTGGGTCGGTATGCGGTTGACCGACGAGTTGCGGCGCCGTACGTCCTTGCCGGTGCGGGTGACCAATGA
>NZ_JACEGK010001052.1:0-612 GCF_056859195.1 Streptomyces sp. NH27 | reverse complement strand
CCCGGACAGTGAGCCAGCCCCCTGAGCCAGCTCACTGGTGCCCTCCGGGCATCCCCCTTTTCTCCTGCGAACTCCGGAAACCCCCATCTCCAGGTCCACAGGGTCATGTCCGCCGCTGGGCAGTTCGCCCGGCGCTCCGTGCCGCCCCATGCCGCTCCGGACGGGCGCCTTGCGGCGGATCAGCTTGCGGGCTCGGACTCGGTATGCCAGTTGTCCGGCTTGGCGTGACCAGGCTTCGTCGTGGGCTTGTCCGCCAACAGACCGTCGACCGGTGCCTCCGAGGCGTCCTCCGTGTGCCAGTTGGCCGGCTCGACCTTGCCCGGAGTCGGCGTGGTCGGCGGCACGGGGTCGGTCGGGTTGGTCGGCGGCTGGTTCTCGGTGGTCTTTGTGGTCATGACGGTTCTCCTGCACTTCGGGGACTTGCTGTGGTGAAGCCCACCCGGCGACGACCCCCGTGCATCACCGGGCGGGCGGCTCGTGCGGTGATGGAATCGTGGCAGGCGCCGATAATCAACCGATAAACGGTATCGATGAGTTGCCGTAGCGGCCGATTGCCGCCCCGGGACGCGGGTCCCGTACCCGGTCCCGCAGCAGGTCCGAGGCGTCCTTGCC
>NZ_JACEGK010001051.1:0-628 GCF_056859195.1 Streptomyces sp. NH27 | reverse complement strand
ATGGACCCCGGACCGGAGTGCGCGGGGGAACAGGCGGCGAAGGGGCTGCACGTGTTGCTCCACGCGAAGGCCGTGCTGCCCGGAGGGGCGAAGGTGGCGTACGACGCGGCCCATGCGGATGGCAGGGGGCGGGCCGCGGAGTTGGTGACCGGGTCTGTTCGGCAGACGGTGAGGGCCGCGCAGAAGGTCACTCTGGCGGGACACGTGTACACCGTCGCGGAGGTGTGCACCTACCGCGTCGTGCTGACCGGTCCGGGGCTGCACGCCCCCGCCCCGACGGAAGGGAAGGCGGCCGACTGGCCGACGACTTACGACGGTGTGCTGCCGTTGCGGTGGCACGTGCCGCTCAACTCACCTGACGACGGCGGCGTCGCGAAGTCCATCGTGGTGACCGACGTCGCCGACCATCCGCTGCGGTGCGACATCAGCATGGTCATGGGCGAGGACGGCGGAGGCTGGTTCCGCGACGTGCCGGTGGGCGGCACGATCGAGTTCGCCGGCCGGCTGTGGAAGGTGGCGCAGATCGGCGCCGGGAACATGGACGTCGCCATGGACTCCCCGGACTTCGCACCCGGCCGGGTTCAGCTCCAGGAACTCGGGGACGCGTAGGGCGGGTTGGTGGGGGTGG
>NZ_JACEGK010001050.1:0-631 GCF_056859195.1 Streptomyces sp. NH27 | reverse complement strand
GCACGGCGGGGCGGCCGGATGAACGGTGCCGCGGGGTGGTCGGGTGGGCTTCGCCAGTGAGGTGGTCGGGCGAGCCGCGCCAGTGGAGTGGTCGTACGGGCCGCGCTACGACCCGCCGTACGAGCGGCGCTGCGGCCCGGCCCGCTTCAGGCGCCGGAGCCGGGTCCGGGGGTGGCGGCGGCCCGGCCCTGGGGCTGGTCGGGCGGCTGGTCCACGCGGTGCTCCCCCGGTACTCCGGACGGTCCGGGTTCCTCCGGCTGCTCGGGCGGGCGCGGGCCGCGCCGGACCAGCCTGTGCACCATCTCCACGAGCAGCGCGGGCTCGAACGGCTTCGCCAGATACGCGTCGACCCCGCCCGGCCCGCTGACCGCCTCCGGCAGGCTCCCCGCGCTGACCATCACGATCCCCACCTGCCGCGTGCGCGGGTCCGCCCGCAGCCGCATCGCGGTCCGCGCACCGTCCAACCGCGGCATCACCGCGTCGAGCGTCACCACGTCCGGCTGCACCGAGTGCACGATCTCCAGGCACTCGGCACCATCAGCCGCGGTCACCACCTCGAAGCCCTCCAGCTCCAGGTTGACCCTGATCAGTTGCCGGATCACCCTGTTGTCGTCGACAACAAGCACCCGAC
>NZ_JACEGK010001049.1:0-641 GCF_056859195.1 Streptomyces sp. NH27 | reverse complement strand
CCGCGGCCCAGGCCGCGCCGGCCGCCGTGACCGGACGCAGCCCCGCGCCGCCGCCGATCCGGCCGTCCTCGGTGACGGTCGCGCCGGTGGCGATCAGGCCCGCGCCGCGGCCGAGTTCGCGCAGGGTGAGGGCGGCGCCGCCGGGCAGCGGGGCGCTCGCGGCCGGCCGGGCCCGATCGGGCGGCCCGGGGGCGATCACGGCAACGGTGCGCAGCGCGCCGCCCGGGTCGAGGGCGTACGTCCGCGCGCCCGCGTAACCCGACGCGGTCACCACCGGCTCGGTGAACAGCCCGTACAGCCGCAGCGATCCGCTCGGGCGGTACGTCCGGCGCGCCTGACCGACGGCCCGGTGCGCGGCGGCGCAAGCCGCGGGGTCGGCCGGGTCGGCGTCCCGTATGGTGCGGGCCAGGTCCAGGAGTTCGGCCAGGTCGTCCACCAACTCGGCCAGCCGGAAGGATGCTTCGGCCCTACGGGCCTCGGTGAGGCGGCGGGCGACGCGGACCGCCGCCGAGGAAGGCCGATGCAGTCCGGCGAGCCGGGCGGCCTGCGCGGCGTGCAGCAGCCCGGTGCGCGGCAGCGTGGAGGTGACGGCGCCCTCGCGGAGGACGGCGACCCCGGCCGCCCACAACCCGTGTGCGGCC
>NZ_JACEGK010001048.1:0-643 GCF_056859195.1 Streptomyces sp. NH27 | reverse complement strand
CACCCCCGCGTACAACCTCGCGGCCTCCCAGGTGCCACAGCAGCAGATGATGAACGGCCCCGGCGGTCCGGGTGGCGGCATGGGCGGCGGCATGGGCGGGCCGAACGGCTCGGGCCGCCGCGGCGGCAAATCCAACACCCCGCTGGTCGTGGGCGTGGTGGTGGCCGTGGTCGCGATCGCGGTGATCGTGGGCGTGGTCGTCGCCATGACCAACAGCGGCGGTGGCAGCCCGAGCGCGGACCACACCGACACGCCGACCGGTAAGACCTCCACCTCGGCGAGCGCCGACCCGCCCGCGACGGACAGCGTGGTCCAGGGCGACCAGACCCGCACCATCGAGACCAGCGAGTGCACCGACGCCAACAACATCTTCATCAACCCCGACAAGCCCGACATCGCCACGATGCCGGAATTCCACACGGACTACGTCGACTCCGTGGTCGCCTGCATGAAGGCCGCGGGCTGGAAGTACACCATCAAGTACACCGACGAGCAGTTGTGGGGCAAGGGCGCGGTGACGAGCCAGTCGCCGTCCGCCGACGACGACTACAACCCGAAGACCGACGGGCCGGTCACCATCTGGGTGTCGACGGGCAAGGGGAACTGACCCCACCGCGCGTCAGCGCTTTTCATGGTTCGCACG
>NZ_JACEGK010001047.1:0-644 GCF_056859195.1 Streptomyces sp. NH27 | reverse complement strand
GCTGATTTGGCACCGTTCACCCGATGTCGGGTGGGTCCATGCGGAGTTGGAGGGGTGCGGTGTTGCCGCTGCGGGCCGCGCGGGCGACCTGGGCGGCCTTGAGCGCGGCGGCGAGCGCGGCACCGGTGCCCGGGGGCACCCGGAAGAGCAGGCGCTCCCAGGGCTCGCTGCCGGCCGGGCGCCATACGGGCACGGGTCCGAGCAGATCGGTCCCCGGAGGGAGCCGTACGAGATCGGCGAACTCGGCCACCGCCGCCGGCGGCCCGGTAACCGCTGCCATCCGGGCCACCGGCGGAAAACGCAGCTCGGCGCGTTCCGCGAGCTCGCGCACGGCGTGCCCCGCGGGGTCCCACCGCACCAGCGCCTGCACCGGCCGCAGCGTCGGCTCGGCCAGCACCACGACGGTGCCGCCCTCCCCCGCCGGCCGGACCAGGGCCGCGGCCAGTGCCCACCGTCGCAGCGCCTCCTCGGCCGCCCGCAGGTCCGGTCGGCCCAGCAACGCCCAGCCGTCCAGCAGAAGCGCCGCCGCGTAGCCCTCTTCCGCGACCGGCTCGGCTCCCGGCGTGGCGATCACCAGCGCGGGAGCACCGCCGACCGTGGGCAGCACGGTGTCCCGCCCCGACGTCCGCACCGGCACCCGGGGG
>NZ_JACEGK010001046.1:0-644 GCF_056859195.1 Streptomyces sp. NH27 | reverse complement strand
CCGTACGGCGGTGCGTGTGGCGGAGGTGCTGGCCGCGCTGGCCGCCGTCAGGGAGCCGGTACTCGCCCGGCGGGCCGCCGTCCTCGTCCAGGACCACCTCCAGCAGCACCCGGAGGCCGCGCCCGACGTCGCCCGATACCTCGATCTGCGGCTCGAAAACGGCCCCGGCGCAAGGCCGTTGCTCCTCACCGTCACCGCCGCCCTGCTGCGCGACCATCCCGCACCGATCAGGTCGGCCCTGCTGCCCGTCTTCGCCACGCCCGGCACCCACCTGTCGCAGCCGCTGCGCCACGAACTGCTCGACGCGGCCCTGGAGACCGAGCGCGACCCCGACGTGCTCGCCGCACTGCTCGCCGCCGCGGCCCGTTCCGCCTCCACGCAACATCCCCTGCTCACCCGCGATCTCGTCCACCGCCTGGCCCTGCTGCTCACCCGGACCCCCCAGGGCGCCGCCCGCTTCGACCGCACCGTCGTCGCGCTCGCCGCCGAATACCCCTCCTTCGCCCACCTACTGCGCACCTGGCTCACCGACACCACCTGGGACACCCTGTTGGGCCCGAGCGCCCGCCATGACCTCCTCGTTGCCTCGTGACCGGGGCCGGGGCCGGGGCCGGGGCCAGAGCGCCCAAGTGCCCATGCCCGTA
>NZ_JACEGK010001045.1:0-661 GCF_056859195.1 Streptomyces sp. NH27 | reverse complement strand
TCGCCAACTGCGACGTCGCCGACGAGGACATGGAGAAGGTCGACGCCGGACGCCGGCGCCGCCTGCGCCCGACCGGGCACGCCCGAGTACGGCCGGGCACGTCCGATCGCGCGGCGACCGCACCCGGCAGCGTCCGGCGGCGGTCTGACGGACGATCAGGGAGGGGCCGCCGGGACACACCCCGTCGGCCCCTCCGCTGTTTGTCGGTGCCAACCGATAGCCTGCACGAACAGGTTGGCGAGTACCGCCGACGACGGCGGACGCGGGCGGGAAGGGGGCGGCATGCGGGTGCTCGGCGTGGACCCGGGGCTGACCCGGTGCGGTGTCGGCGTGGTCGACGGCGTTCCCGGCCGGGCGCTGACGATGGGCGGCGTCGGGGTGATCCGCACACCCGCCGACGCGGACATCGGCCACCGGCTGGTGCTGATCGAGCAGGGCCTCGAGGCGTGGCTGGACGAGCACCGCCCCGAGGCCGTCGCCGTCGAGCGCGTCTTCAGCCAGCACAACGTCCGCACGGTGATGGGCACCGCCCAGGCCAGCGCGGTCGCCATCCTGTGTGCGTCCCGGCGCGGCCTGCCGGTGCACTTGCACACCCCCAGCGAGGTCAAGGCGGCCGTCACCGGCAGCGGCCGGGCCGGCAAGGACCAGGTCGGCGCCATGG
>NZ_JACEGK010001044.1:0-690 GCF_056859195.1 Streptomyces sp. NH27 | reverse complement strand
GCCCGCTGGTGCGGGGTCGGGACCGGGCGCCCCGGCCGGCGGTGGGCCGGCGACCGGCTGTGTGGGGTGGGCCGGGTGGAATGTTTCACGTGGAACGTACGTTGCGGGGTCGAGGGGCTGGTGGGAAGGGGTGCGGTGTGCGGCATGTGCTGGTTCTCGGGGGGACCGCTGAGGCGAGGGAACTCGCGGGGGTGCTGGTCGCGATGGGCACCGTGCGGGTGACGTCGTCGCTGGCCGGGCGGGTGGCGGCCCCCCGCCTACCGCAGGGAACCGTGAGGATCGGCGGGTTCGGCGGGACCGAAGGGATGGCGCGGTGGGTGCGCGACCATTCCGTGGACGCGCTGGTCGACGCCACGCACCCGTTCGCCGAGACGATCAGCGCGCATGCGGCTCAGGCCGCCGCGCTCACCGGGGTGCCACTGCTGGCGCTGCGCCGCCCGGGCTGGACACCGGGCCCGGGCGACCGCTGGCTCTCGGCGGCCTCCCTTGCGCAGGCCGCCGAGATGCTGCCCGGCATCGCCCGCAGGGTGTTCCTGACCACCGGCCGCACCGGGCTCGCCGCGTTCGCCGGGCTGGACGAACTGTGGTTCCTGGTGCGGTCGGTGGACCCGCCGGAAGGGGCGGTGCCGCGCCGGATGGAGGTGCTGCTGGACCGGGGGCCGTACATCCTGGAGGGGGAGCGGGCGGTGC
>NZ_JACEGK010001043.1:0-713 GCF_056859195.1 Streptomyces sp. NH27 | reverse complement strand
CGCCTGGGCCGCCCGGGTCCGCGGCCGGGCCGAGGTCGTGCCGGATGCGCACCTGGGAGTTCAGGCCGGCCAGCGCGGGCCGGGCCAGGACGTCGTCCAGGCGCCGGTCACCGGCCAGGACCAGCGGGAAACGCACGCCGGACCACAGGCTGTAGAGCTGCTCCAGCGCCTCGGTGCGCAAGTTGTGGGCGGCCGGCAGCAGCACCGGGCGCGGGGCGCGGCGCAGCTCGGCGGCGATCAGGTCGACGGCGGCGGCCAGGGCGCGGGGCCGGCGGTGGTGATGGTCCAGGCCCAGGTGCGTGAACAGGGCGCTCACCAGCGAGGAGCGGTCGCGTCCGGGCACGTGCACGGGCTGGACGCCCTCGGTCTGGGGCCAGTTGGCCAGGGCGGTGAGCGCGGTGTCGGCGCCGGCGCCGGTCAGGACCAGGACGGCCCGGTGCTCGGTGATCTCCCGCAGGGCGTCGGGCACGTCGACGGCCAGGCCGCCGGCGAAGTCGTCGGCGTGCCCGGGCTCGGCCGGCCGGCCGGTGTCCGGTACCGGCGGGGTGGTGCCCGCGGCCGGTGCCGGGGCTGCCTCCGGCCCGGCGGCCAGACCCGACCAGCAGCAGGGGGCACAGCCGGACGGCCGGGCGGACCACGGGACCCACAGGACCGGCCACACCGCCGACAGCAACACAGCGCACGGGCGGCACACGGCCGACAGCGACACGCAG
>NZ_JACEGK010001042.1:0-719 GCF_056859195.1 Streptomyces sp. NH27 | reverse complement strand
CCACTTCCACCGACTGGCCAAACCGTCCTGAAACGGCTCCGTACGGGTCTTCCCGCTGAGCCGGACGAGTTACCAGAAGCCTCACAAACACCTCAGAGGGGTTTACAAGGTCGCCGCAGGTGGCATGTCGATTTCGCCGACGTGCGAATCCCCGAGCGCACACTGAGCGAAAGGCCCTGGCGCTTATGAACACCACGGTCAGCTGCGAGCTGCACCTGCGCCTCGTTGTGTCGAGCGAATCCTCACTGCCTGTACCCGCGGGCTTGCGGTACGACACGGCCGATCCGTATGCCGTGCACGCCACCTTCCACACCGGAGCCGAAGAGACGGTCGAATGGGTGTTCGCCCGCGACCTGCTCGCCGAGGGGCTGCACCGCCCCACCGGCACCGGCGACGTCCGAGTCTGGCCGTCCCGCAGCCACGGTCAGGGCGTCGTGTGCATCGCCCTCAGCTCCCCCGAGGGCGAAGCCCTGCTCGAAGCCCCGGCGCGGGCCCTGGAGTCCTTCCTGAAGCGGACGGACGCCGCGGTCCCGCCGGGCACCGAGCATCGCCATTTCGATCTGGACACGGAGCTCTCGCACATCCTCGCGGAGAGCTGATCCCCGTATCCCATACCGTCCGCGGTCGTCCTACTCGGGGGGACGCCCGGACCACCGGCCGCGTCGGACCACCACCAGCGGTCCGACGCCGCAGGCAACGGAGCCGCCGCCGTGGGAGCA
>NZ_JACEGK010001041.1:0-728 GCF_056859195.1 Streptomyces sp. NH27 | reverse complement strand
GTTCCTGGGGTTGCGGCTGCGCAGGGCGTGACCGCGGCGGCCCGCGCTCGCGGCTCCCGGTGTCGTGGCCCGCGGGGCCACTGCGGGACAATGGTGGAATGGAGATGCCGATGAACGAACGGTCGCCGGAGAACTCGCCGAATCCGCAGGTCCTGGTCGTCGGGCCGGACGGGATGGCCCTCGGCGGTGGAACGCTCGGCGAGGGCGAGGAGCCCCGCGAGATCCCGGTGACGGAGATGGTCGAGCAGCCGGCGAAGGTGATGCGGATCGGCAGCATGATCAAGCAACTCCTGGAGGAGGTGCGGGCGGCTCCTCTCGACGAGGCCAGCCGGGTGCGGCTGAAGGAGATCCACGCGAGTTCCGTCAAGGAACTGGAGGCCGGGCTCGCCCCTGAGCTGGTCGAGGAGTTGGAGCGGCTGTCGCTGCCGTTCACCAACGAGAGCGTGCCGAGCGAGGCGGAGCTGCGGATCGCCCAGGCCCAGCTCGTGGGCTGGCTCGAAGGGCTCTTCCACGGCATCCAGACCGCGCTGTTCGCCCAGCAGATGGCCGCGCGGGCCCAGTTGGAGCAGATGCGGCGCGCCCTGCCGCCCGGTGCGGCCGGCCACGACGAGGAGCCGCAGGGCCCGGCGGGCCGCTCCGGCCCGTACCTCTAGCCGCCGGCCCGCGGTCGCGGGTCGCCGTACGAGTACTGAGCCGAAGCACCGAGCACTGACCACGAGCTACCGAAA
>NZ_JACEGK010001040.1:0-732 GCF_056859195.1 Streptomyces sp. NH27 | reverse complement strand
CCCCGGCGCGGTACCCCGGACGCGGGTCCGGGGTGAGGAAGGCCCCGCGGTCGCGTACGACCGCGCGTGGGCCGGGCGGCTGTGGAGCGCGTACGGCGCGGCCACGACGGTGCTGGCCGTGGCGCTCGTGATGGACGGGTGGGACGGCACGCTGGACATGCCGCGGCTGGCGATGTGCGGGGCGCTCGCGGTGGCGCTGTTCGCGATCCTGCTGCCGGCGCGCACCACGGCGGGCGACGGCTGGCTGGAGGTGCGCGGGCTGGTGCGCAGGCGACGCGTGCACACGGAATACCTGGTGTCGGCTCGGTTCCTGGGGGAGATAGACCGCCGGGTGGTGCTGCGCGACGCGTTCGGCGGGCGGGTGTCGGTGGAGGTGCGGGTGCTGCTCGCGAACCCGTTCCTGTGGCACGAACTCGACCGCGGCGCCCGGCGTGCCCACACGGCCGGGCTGCTCCCCGACCGGGGTGCGCTGCGCGAGCTGGCCGAGTCGATCGACACGGCCGGCGCCCGCGAGCTGCTGTCGGCCGCGGGGATGCCCTGACGGGCGGTCATCCGTTTCGGGACCGGGCGGACGGGCCGGGGCGTGCACCGACAGACGTGCGGGGCGTGACCGGACGGACGTGGCGCCCGATCGGCTGACGCGGAAGCGCGGCAGGTGTGTCGGGGTGGGAGGCGGCCGCGGTGGCGGCGGAGGGTGGTGGGCGGCGGCGCCCGCCGGACGCGCGTTCGGTC
>NZ_JACEGK010001039.1:0-735 GCF_056859195.1 Streptomyces sp. NH27 | reverse complement strand
CGGTCCCCGGCGGGGTCCTCCGTGGGGTCCTCGCCACGGTCGAGCGCCTTCCACAGGTCCTCGGGCCGGTCCGGGTCGATCACGGCGGGCGCGGACGCGCGACCGGCGGCGCCGGCACGGCCGCCGGGCCGGTCGTAGCGGCTGGACATCGCGGGCCACCGGGAGTTGTGGCGCAGCGCGATCAGGCCGGCGAGGAAGAGCAGCAGCCCGCCGGCGACGGAGACGAACGGCCAGCTGGTGGTGCTGGTGTGCGCGGCGGTGGCGTGGGTGAGGCTGGTGGCGGTGGCGGCGGCGGCGTCCAGGGCGCCGTGGTCGCCGCGGCGGGTGAGCGCGGCGACGGCGGCACCGAGGCCGCTCAGCGCGAGCAGCGCGGCGACGCCGTAACGGCCGCTCCGGCGGACCGCGAAGATCGCCACCAGCGAGGCGAGTCCGACCAGGGCGAGCGCGCCCGGCAGCGCGGTCATCTGGCTGCCGCCCGCGTGCACCGGCATGGCGTGCCCGGCGGAGGAGGCGGTGCCGTTGGCCCAGGTCTTGCCCGCCGCAAGCAGCACCAGGCTCGCTCCGAGCACGCCGCAGGCCAGCGCGACGGCGAGGGCCCGGTAGGCGGCGCGGCGGGCGGTGTCGGCGCGCCGTACGACGCCGGGTCCGGCGGGGTCCGCCGGCGCCGACCCGGTGGCCGTCGCGGGCTGCTCGGTGGACGTCGCGGATTGCTCAGGCGCGGCCGAGGACGTGTTC
>NZ_JACEGK010001038.1:0-753 GCF_056859195.1 Streptomyces sp. NH27 | reverse complement strand
CGCATGTCCTTCGAGATGTCCGTCAATTAGGGTCAGTCGCGGTGGTGATTGCGGTTGCCCTCGTCCAACTCCGCCCACCACGCGTCCGACTGTGGATCGCCGCAGCCGCCACGCGTTCGCTTGTCCGGGGCAGGCGCGGCCTCGTCCGCCTTGCGCTCGGCCTCTTTGGAGCCGGGGTCGGCCTTCTCGTCCCACCACCGGTCCTCCGGACCCTTCCGGTTCGCCACGATCGCCGCCACCGGCGGGATCACCATGGCGAACAGGCACATCCCGATAGCCGCCTGCACCGACCAAAGGCGCACGACGGACCACGCCAGGACGAAGAGCACCACGCAAGTGCCCATCATGGCGAAATACCAGTGACGACGACGTGCGTACACGCTTCAACCGTACGACCCACACCCGGGAATGGCACCTGCCGGAACAGGTCGGCAGACCGTATCCCGGCCAGGGCACCGAATGCGCCGCGCTCCCGTCGCACCCCCCGCCCGGCGCGTCGCCCGCCCCCGGTTCGACCTGCGGCGGCTTCGCCCGTGGCGGCTCAGCCCGCGGCGGCGAGCAGGATGCGGGCCAGCTCCTCCGGCTGCGAGAACATCGGCCAGTGCCCGGTGTCCATCTCGACCAGCTCCCAGGTGTCCCCGGTGAGCAGTTCCGCAACGGTCCCGCTCGGCTCCGGCCAGTCCAGCAGGCACTTGATGTACGTCGCCGGCAGGGCCGCCAGCGGGCGGGGGAGGGCCGCGGGCTCGGTGAGGC
>NZ_JACEGK010001037.1:0-762 GCF_056859195.1 Streptomyces sp. NH27 | reverse complement strand
CGCCCTCTACTGGGGCATCAGCGCGCTGCGGATGTCCCCCGAGGACCGCGCCAACGCCCGCGCCCAGGCCGCCTCCGCACTCGCCAAAGCCAGCCAGACCCCCCGTCCGGCGCCCCCCGCGCCCGGCCCGGACGCCCAGCGCTCCTTCCTCACCGCGGCCTGGGCCGGCATCATCACCAGCGCGCTCACCCTCGCGATCGTCGGTACCACCTACGGCTTCCAGCTCGCCTACCGCGACTACTACGACTGCAAGTCGGACGCGCTGACCGCCCCGGCCTCGCACTCCTGCCAGAAGCTCCTCCCCTCGCCGCTACGCGGCCTGCCCGCCCTGCGGGGCTGATCCTTCCCACGTCCTTCTCACGAGCACGCGGTACGGCCCGGCGGGAGCAATGCCCCGCCAGGCCGTACCGCACATAGCCGGAGGTCAGCTGCCGGGCAGCGTCTGCGAGCGGTTTCCCGGCAGGTGTCGGGGGGCGGGACGCCCGGCGCCCGGTCAAGCCGCCCACGCGGACCGGGCGTTCAACAGGGCGTGCGCACCGGCAGCCGCTGGGGTACGTCTCGGGGCCAGGGACGACATCTCCTCGCGGTCGGGCGGGGCGGACCCGCCGGAGAGAAGCCTCTCCACCCTCACCAACTCCGCGCGATCGCCCCTTGGATGACATGCACCGCGGAATTCCTGCGGACCGGACGGGACCGGGCCGGGCCAGCTCCCGGCTATTCGCCTGGCGGGTCCTCCGCCGGGCCCGGGGAGGGGGTGAGGGG
>NZ_JACEGK010001036.1:0-762 GCF_056859195.1 Streptomyces sp. NH27 | reverse complement strand
CGCCCCATCCGGCCCACCCGCCGGCAACCGGCTCAACGGAGCTCTCGGCGCCGGATTCGGCGCCGGCGCCGGGTTCAAGCTCGGCGTCGGCACGATCAGCCGCTTCGCCCGGATCGGCCTCGTCGGCCTGCTCGGCATCGCCCGCATCGCCCGCATCCACCGCATCCGCCGGGCGCCGCGCACGGACCGGCACGTCCGAACGCCCCTCCCCCTCGTCCCCCTCGGCCCGTTCGGCCCGTTCGGCCCGTTCCGCACGTTCGGCCGGTGCGGGCGTCTGCTCGATGTTGTCCGTTGTCGTCATGTCGGTGGTCATCCCTTAGCTCGCGCCGATCGGGACCGCGGTGAGGGCGGCGAGTTTCCAGGTGCCGGCGGTACGGGACAGGTCGGCTTCGAAGCGTTTGCGATCGGTGGTGGCCGCGCCGGACTTGGGGGTGAGGCGGACCTGGACGGTGACGATGATCTTCGCGGTGCCGGCGCGGGTGTCGAGCTCGGTGACGGCCGCGTCCGTGACGGTGCCGCTCGTGGAGGTGCCGGCCGCCTTCATCGTCGCGGTGTCGGAGCCGTGGGTACGGGTCAGCTGGTCGTGCAGCGGGCCGGTGGTCACGCCGAGCCAGCTGTCGAGATCGCGGTCGACGTGCGCGGCGTCCACGGTGTTGAGGCGGGCGACCCCGCGCTCCCCCGCGCCCATGGCGGCGTCGCGGGCCTTGCCGTAGGAGAGCGCGCCGTCGCCGCGGGTGTCGGCGTAGGACCAGGCGGAGAACC
>NZ_JACEGK010001035.1:0-764 GCF_056859195.1 Streptomyces sp. NH27 | reverse complement strand
GGAGTGCCGGGGGTGCCGGGGTCTCCGACGGCACCAGGGACTCTGGGGCCTCCGGCGCCTTCTGCTCAGGCGGTTGTGCCGGTTGCTGCGGCTGCTGCGGCGCGTTCGGCCGCGGCGAGAGCACGGGCAACCAGCCCTCGGCCGAGGGCGGGGCCGTCGGCGCGGCCGGGCTGGACAGCGGCGGCACCGCCTTGCCCGGCCTGGCCCACGCGTCCCAAGGCTTGGCGGGCGGCGGCGCGTACGCATCGGCGCCGCGCGATTCCGGCGCGGGCTCCGGTTCGGGTTCGGGTACGGCCTCGGGTTCGGCGACGGCAGCAGGCGCAGGCTCTGCGAGCGGTTCGCCTTCGGGTTCGGGCTCCGGCGCTGGCGTGGGTTCAGGTTCGGGCCCGGCCCCGGGTCCCGCCTGGACATCCGGCTCCAACTCGGGCAGCAGCGACGCCGGTACGGCCTCGACCACAGGCCGCGCGAAATCGTACACACCCCCGAGACGCGGGTCCGACACGGCGCCGGGCTCGACCACATCCGCGGGGAGTTCGGGTCCGGGTTCCGGTTCGGGCCCGGCGCCGGGTTCGGGTTCGAACACCGCTTCCGGTGCGGCCGGCGCCTCCTCGGCCGGTGGCGCGGGCGATTCGGGCCGGACGACCGTCGGCCCGGCGTCGAAGGGTTGCCGGAGCGGCTCCCGTTCAGGCGCTGCTGCCGGCTCCGCCGACGGCTCCGGCACCGGCTCCCGCTCGGGTTGTCGCTGTACCGGCATCGGCGCCGGC
>NZ_JACEGK010001034.1:0-774 GCF_056859195.1 Streptomyces sp. NH27 | reverse complement strand
CGCCGGGCGTGAACGGCAGCGGGTGGGTGCCGACCGGGCGGCCGGACAGCATGGTGCCGTTGGTCGAGCCGAGGTCGGCGACGGTGATCGCGCCGTCGGGGCCGACCGCGATCTCGCAGTGCAGCCGTGACACGTCGGGGTCGTCGAGCGGCACGTCCGCGTCGGCGGAGCGGCCGACACCGGCCTGCCCGCCCTGCAGCAAGTGCACGCCGCCCGCGTCGGGGCCGCCCACCACATGCAGCGTCGCGAGGTCGGCGGACGGCCTGCCGTACTGCCCGAAGCGCCCGTACTGGCCGTGGTCGCCATGTTGCTCGGCGGGGGCGTGCAGGGAGATGAGCGCGCCGTCCACGAGTGGCGGGACGCCGAGCACCGCGGTGGGGGCGAGCCGGCCGGTGCCCGCGTACAGGGCCACGGAGCTGCCCGAGGAGCGGCCACCGGGCTGGGCCGAGCCGGCCGCCGAGGCCAGGGCGCCCGCGACGGTGCTCAGCGTGGTGCCCGCGGGAGCGGTGACGAGCACGTCACAGCCGCGGGCTGCCCGGCCGCTGCCGCGCGGCCCGAGGACGGTCAGCCGGATCTGCATCTCGTCCGCGGTCCCTTCTCCCCGTGGCCCGGGTACGCGCCGGGAAGATCCTCCCCGCCCGCGCCCGCGCCTCGACGTACACCTACGCAGTCACGCACGCAGCGGCTCGACGTTCGACGTTCGACGCTCGACGGACGTGCGTACGCGGTGACTTGACGCATGCATCCTCCCACCCCCCGGCGGCAGTTCGCCCC
>NZ_JACEGK010001033.1:0-775 GCF_056859195.1 Streptomyces sp. NH27 | reverse complement strand
GACACGCCGGCAGGAGCGATCCCGTGCTCATCAACCACGACACCAGGTGCGCACTCGACTGCGTGGTGGACCTGGTCAACTCCGCGCCGCAGATCGCGGGCCGCGAGTGCCTGCACGACGTCGCCGATCTGCGGGCCTTCGTCGAGCGGCACAAGGTCAGCGATATCGCCGGGTTCGACCAGAGCGACATCGGCGCGGTCCACGCGGTCCGCGAACGGTTCACCCAGCTGTTCGCCGCGCCCGACGACCCCAGCGCCGTGGCCGCGCTCAACGAGATGATCGCCGAGGCTGGCACCACCCCCCGGCTCACCGACCACGACGGCTACGACTGGCATGTGCACTACTTCTCGCCCGGTGCCTCCCTGGCCACCCACGTCGCCGCGGACTGCGGGATGGCGATCGCCTTCCTGGTGCTGGCCGGCGAGCGGGAGCGGCTGCGTCGCTGCGACGCGCCGACCTGTCGCCGCGCCTTCGTGGACCTGTCCCGCAACCGCTCCCGCCGCTACTGCGACAGCCGCACCTGCGGCAACCGGCTGCACGTCGCCGCGTACCGGGCCCGCAGGCGCGAGGCGGAGGAAGCCGGGCCCGCGCAGCACGACGGCGGCCACGGGCCGCAGGAGGACCGCGCCGGGCGCCCCGCCGAGCACGCGGGGTCGGCCGGGGCCGGACCGGACACCGCGGGGGCCTGACGCGCCGCGGGGAGCCCTGACCCGGCCCCGGACCGGCCGGCACGGGCCCCAGCTCAGCTCAGGCCAGTCTCGGCCCGGCTCAGGCC
>NZ_JACEGK010001032.1:0-784 GCF_056859195.1 Streptomyces sp. NH27 | reverse complement strand
CGACCAGACGGGACGGGACCACGTGTCGCGGTGTTTCATGCCGCCAGTGCGGGTCACCCGGACACCATGATGCGAACGCTACTGCGAGGCGGCCTCGCCGGAGCTGCCGGGACGACCGTGCTCAACGCCGTCACATACGGCGACATGGCCCTGCGCGGCAGACCCGCGAGCACCGTTCCGGAGGCGACCGTGGAGGCCCTGGCGGACCGGGCCGGGGTCGCCATCGACGGCACCGGTCAGACCCGCGACAACCGGGTGAGCGCGTTGGCGGCGCTGTCCGGGATCGCCACCGGCGTGGGGGTGGGCACCGCCGTCGCCGTACTGCGGACGGCGGGGGTGCGGCTGCCGCTCGGGGCGGGCGGCGTCCTCCCCGGGGCGCTCGCCATGGCGGTCACCGACCTGTCCATGGCCGAGTTGAAGGTGAGCGACCCGCGCACGTGGTCGGGCGCGGACTGGGTGTCCGACGCGGTGCCGCACCTGCTGTACGGCCTGGCGACGTACGGCGTCGTGACGGCCGGGGAGAGGCGCGCGTGAGAGCGCCCGCCGGCGTGCGGGCCGGACTCGTGCGAGCCGGACTGGTCGGCGCCGCGTCCGGGGCGCGTAGCCAGATCGGGATGGCGGCCGTCGCGGTGAGCGGGCGGGCCGAGACGGCCCCGGGACCGCTGGACCTGCTGACCGGGCGGCCGGCCGTGATCGGCACGGTGAGTGCTGCCGTCGCTGAGTTGGTCGCCGACAAGCTGCCGGCGACCCCGAGCCGGCTGACCGCCGCCGGACTGGTGCCCCG
>NZ_JACEGK010001031.1:0-785 GCF_056859195.1 Streptomyces sp. NH27 | reverse complement strand
CTCCGCGCCGGGGCGGTTGCCGAGGCGGCGGCGCACCTGGCCGAGATTGCGTGCGGCCAGGCCGAGTTGGGGGCGGGCCGCGGCGAGTTCGGTCGCGTCGCCGAGCGCCAGCGCGCGGCCGGCGTGCGCGCAGGCGGTCAGCGCGTCCACCCAGTCGGCGGCATGCGGCGCCGCGGGATCGGCCCGGCGCGACACCAGCGCGGGATGGCCGAGGGTGCGCCGGAGCAGCGTGCGGTGGGCGTGGGCGGGTGCGGCAACCACGGCGAGTTCGCGGGTGGCGCGATCGAAGCGGCGGGCCAGGTGCCGGATCGCGGCGGGCCGCGGTTCCGGCTCGCGGGCGGCGGCCAGCAGTTCCGCCAGCACCCGCAGGGCGGCGGCGGCCCGGCCGCGCATGACCGTGGCGGTCGGCAGCGGCAGCACGAAGTACGCGGCCGCGATCCCGCAGGCCGATCCGAGCAGGATGCCCTCGGGGCGCTGCACGATGAGGGCGCCGCCCTGCTCGCCGCTCAGGCTGTAGAGCACCGCCAGCAGGCTCGTGACGCAGAACGCCCAGGCCGCGTAGGTGCTCTCGCGCAGCCACAGGCCGGCCAGCAGGTAGCAGAAGATCACGGTGATCGCCGCGGTGTGGTCGCCCGTGATCAGGTGCGCGACGAGCGTCCCGGTGACCGCGCCGGTGAAGGCGCCCACCACCCGCAGCCCGCTGCGGTGCACGACGTCGCCGCGCCCCTTGGCGGCGCTGCACACCACGAACGCGGTGATCATCGCCCACGTCCAGTGCCGCGGGA
>NZ_JACEGK010001030.1:0-789 GCF_056859195.1 Streptomyces sp. NH27 | reverse complement strand
CCGGGCATGGAACCCGGCTATCCCCTCGGACCACGACTCGACCTGCTCAACCGTCAACGATTCATCGCACAGTCGGAACAACGAGCCAATCCAGCACCTGTCACGGCAGATGCGGTTGCAGTACTAGAAGGCGACGAGAGCAACCACAACACGGCTGGTGTTGTGCTGAGAGCAGACTCGGTGTTCCCGCCCTCATACGTTGACCGCTCGCCGAACTGAAGTACGGATGGAGATGATCCCCGCCCTCTACGACCCCCTCGCCAAACCAGTAGTGGAAATCTGGGAGTTCGTAACGCGTGTGCGGAGGGCTCTCGTAGTTCGGGCATCGGCTCATGTGGCGTCGCCGCGACGCGCGCGCGTACTAGACCAACCGAGGGTCCAGGGCGGGAGCCCAGATCCGTTGTCGCGGAGCGTGGCGGGGCTATCGCGGAGGCAGGGCGGGTTTCCTTCACCTCGGCGTCCGAACAGAGGGTAGGGCGAACCCGTCGGCAGGATGACGGTGCCTCTCGGTGTCACACGGCTAACCCGGCCGCGACCTGTATGGGGGAACACGTTTCCTCTGCTGGCGAGGTGTACCTCTGATGACCGCTGCTGTCTCCTTTGATGACGTGCCGTCTGACCCGCACGTGACGCTCTTGGTTCTGTCTGGGGGCCGGGTGCACGACGGTGGCGTGCTGTTGGACGCTCCCGGGAGCGTGTTCGACCGGCTCCGGGAGGGTCGCCGTGGTGCGCAGGTGCAGGCGGCTGATCTGGGCCGGCCGGTCCGGGTGAGTGTGGCCCATGCGGATG
>NZ_JACEGK010001029.1:0-790 GCF_056859195.1 Streptomyces sp. NH27 | reverse complement strand
CCCGTAGACCCCGTCGTCCGGGGGCCACCTCCCAACACCCCACCCTCACCGCGCCCTTCACCTGATCCTCTCCACTCCGCCCCGCCGATCGCCGTGTCCGGCCGTAGAACCATGCCCCGAGGAGCCCCCACACATGAGCCCCACCAGCGCAGCCACACGCACCCACCCGCCCCTCGCCGTACCGCGGGAACACCAGGACAAGCCCGGCACCGTGAACCCCGCCAGCGCCCAACTCCTCGACGCCGGAACGGTATCCGCCCGCATGCTCTACGCCAGCCAGCTCGCCGAACTACGCAAACGCTCCGGACTCAGCCTCGTCGAGCTCTCCCAACGCTGCCGGTACGAACAGTCCTACCTCTACCGGCTGGAAACCGGCGACCGGCTCGGCACCGCCGAAGCCGCCACCACCCTGGACCGCTTCTACGACACCGGCACCCTCCTGCTCAGGCTCTGGCGCCTGGCGAAACACGAAGCCAAACAACGCCCCTTCTCCTTCGCCGGCCTCGCCGCACTGGAAGCCGCCGCGACCAGCATCCAGGATTACGCCATCAGCGCCGTCCCCGAACTGCTCCAAACCCCCGCCTACGCCGAGGAACAGCTCACCAGCGTCGGCCCCCACACCCCGGAACAACTCACCGCACACATCGAAGCACTGCGAGACCGGCAAGCCCGCCTGACCAACAACCACCCGCACCCGATCCACTACCGCGCCGTCCTGGACGAGTCCCTCCTCCACCGCCAGGCCCGCAGCGCCGCGACGTGGGCCGGGCAACTCGACCACCTCATCACC
>NZ_JACEGK010001028.1:0-793 GCF_056859195.1 Streptomyces sp. NH27 | reverse complement strand
GCACCATAGTGCCTCGGCGGCCGGGGCCAAGGGCGGTTCGGCGGCATCGGGCGGCCTGTCCAGCCCCCAAGGGATCGACGGCGGCACCACGGACCAGGACGCCCCTGGCGGCACCGTCCCCACCGCGGCCGACGGACCGGCCGACCCCGGCGCCGCGCTGAAACCCCTCACGATCAAGGGCACCGGGGACTACGGCGACGTGCACGCGAGCCCCGGCGGCGCCGCCCCGGTCACCAAATTGACCATCACCAACCCCAACGGCAGACCGGTCGCCCTGGACGCGATCACCCTGTCCGACCGCTCCGACTTCGCCATCACGACGGGCTCGTGCGCCACCGGTGAGGTCCTCTCGCCCGGCTTCCTCGACGACGAGGCGGGCGGCGGCCCGGCCCAGGCCAAAGGGCTGGCGGCGGGCACCAGTTGCAGCGTGATCGTGCGGTTCGCGCCCACCGCGCTCGGCAACAGCGCCGACACCCTCACGGTCAGCTACGGCAAGGACGGCAAGAGTACCGCCCGCCTCACCGGCCGCGCCTTCGCCACCGTCAAGGTGAGCGTCACCCCCGACACGGAAGGCCGCCGTCACGGCTACGTCGATGTCGCCGCCGATGGCACCACCACCAAGTGCGACCAGGCGACACCCTGCACGGTCCGCTACTTCAACGCGAAGACCCCGCTCTCCCTCGAAGCCCACGGTGACCCGGCGGGCTCCGACAACTCCGGCTCCGCCGGGGACACCGGCAGCACGGCCGGAGCGAGCGGCACCAGCGGTTCGAGCACCGTGGGGAGCATAGGC
>NZ_JACEGK010001027.1:0-794 GCF_056859195.1 Streptomyces sp. NH27 | reverse complement strand
GCAGGGTGGTGTCCGTTGGACGGATTGGGCAAAGCAATCGTCAAGCGGCGCGGCCCGCGCCGAACCGAGCAGGGAGATCCAGCATGGGTGTCAGCCTCTCCAAGGGCGGCAATGTCTCGCTGACGAAGGAGGCCCCCGGACTCACGGCGGTCACCGTCGGCCTGGGATGGGACGCACGGACCACCACCGGCAGCGACTTCGACCTCGACGCGAGTGCGCTGCTGCTCGACGCCTCCGGCAAGGTCGTGTCGGACAAGCACTTCGTCTTCTTCAACAACCTCAAGAGCCCGGACGGCTCTGTCGAGCACACCGGTGACAACCTCACCGGTGAGGGCGAGGGCGACGACGAGTCGATCAAGGTCAACCTGGCCGCCGTACCGGCCGAGGTGGAGAAGGTCGTCTTCCCGGTCTCGATCTACGAGGGCGAGACCCGTCAGCAGAGCTTCGGCCAGGTGCGCAACGCGTTCATCCGCGTGCTCAACCAGGCGGGCGGCGCCGAGATCGCGCGCTACGACCTGACCGAGGACGCCTCCACCGAGACCGCGATGGTCTTCGGCGAGCTGTACCGGAATGGCGCGGAGTGGAAGTTCCGCGCGGTCGGCCAGGGGTACGCCTCGGGCCTGCGCGGCATCGCCCAGGACTTCGGCGTCAACCTCTGAGAAGGTCATGACGAGGTCCTGACGGTCCTGACGGACGGGACAGGGGCCTTCGAGGAGGTCCTGACGGGGCCTTCGACGAGGTCTCACCGGTCCGGCGGAAAGCAGATCGCGGGGTCGCGGTCACCGGTGTTCGAA
>NZ_JACEGK010001026.1:0-798 GCF_056859195.1 Streptomyces sp. NH27 | reverse complement strand
CGGCGGGGGCGTTCCCGCGCGGGCCGGGTGCGAGGCGGGTGGGCGCGCGGCGGATTCGGGCCGGGTGCGGGTCAGGCGAGTGCCCGGCACGCCGCCACTGCGTGATCATTCCACTGCTTCAGGGGCTCCCTGCTCGAACGCAAGGCGGCAACGTTCCACCTGCTCGGCTGCCTGCTCCATGAACCAGCGCATGACTTCGTAGGGGATGACGTGTTCGTCGTGGCTGTGGATGCGGACGGTGGGTTCCAGGCTCGGGTCCTCGTCAGGTACCACCGCCACCATGAAGGCCGGCCCAGGCAAGTGAGTCACCGCATCGGGAATCTCAGCCCACGCAACTGGCGCCGGAACGGCTTCGCTCAGCTCCACGCACCAGGCGTCGTCCGGCAAGGCATAGTGGAACTGGATGGCATAGTGACGGCCGTCATGGACGCGCAACTCAGGCATCTCCGCAGGTTGCCACGGCCGCCACGTCGAAGTCTCGCGAGTAACCGCTCAGCCTGGTGCCGCCACCCGTCGGTGGTGCCGGATGGGCTGCGGGAGATGTTCCAGCGGGTCGTGTCGTCAGGCGCTGCGGAGGTGACGCGCGACGAAGTCGCGCCAGCGGCCGCCCCGCGCCGGCAACTCCGGTTCCATGGATCGCCCTTGGCGACCTGAGACGTTTCAAAGGTGCAAAGAATAACGGCGCCGAGCGGGCTCCGCAATGGGGCGTACCGGCACGATTCGGAGACGATGCCGACCGCCCGACCCCACCCGCCACCGGACACCCGCGGACCACGACCGTATACGCGACCGTATACG
>NZ_JACEGK010001025.1:0-798 GCF_056859195.1 Streptomyces sp. NH27 | reverse complement strand
TCCTAGCGTGGCCGGGAAACGGGGCCGGGTGAGGGCGAGGGGTTGCCGTGGGGCAGTGGGAGCCGTTGGCGCAGCGTATTCCGATGGACATGCGGCGGCTTGCCACGCAGCTTCGCCGGATGAAGGACCGCAGCGGCCTGACGGTGCCGGCCCTGGCCGCGCGGACCGCGCAACCCGCCGAGTCATGGGAACGGGTCCTGGCCGGACGCCAGTTGCCGCCGCTGGACGCGGTGGAGGTGCTGGCACAGGCGAGCGGAGCCGACTACGCCCGGGTCGGCGAGCTGTGGCGGCTCGCGGAGAAGGCGAGCACCGGCACGGGCGACCGGGGCAGGGGCAAGGCGGTGCCGCACCCCGACCCGTTGGACCCGCTCGGCGTGGAGGAGGGGCTGCCGGGCCGCCGCCGGCAGTTCCTGTTGCTCGGCACGATCGGCCTGCTCGCGGTGGGCGCGCTGATCGGGGTCCTGCTGACGGCGGGACCCAGTACGGGCCGGGCCCCCGCGGGGCAGGCGGACCCGTCGCTGAGCGCGCCCACCGCACCTGGTGGCTCCGTACCCGCCCACGGTCACAAGCGCGGCGGCACCCCGCAGCCGTCGGGCCCGGGCGGCGCCACCACCGCCGGATCGGGTGACCGGCACCCCGGCGGTATGGACCAGCCCCTTACGGGTGGCGGCGACCCGTCGGCATCCGGCGCGGGCCAGGACGGGACAGCGGGTTCGGCGGGTTCAACCGGCTCGGCCGGGTCGGCAGGCACCTCCGCGACCGACACACCGGGCGGCAAGGGCGACCCCACCACCACGC
>NZ_JACEGK010001024.1:0-814 GCF_056859195.1 Streptomyces sp. NH27 | reverse complement strand
ACGTGGGGCGGGTCGAGCCATGGGACATCGGCCCTGCGGGCTTCCCCGCCGAGCAGGTCGGTGAGCGGCGGGACGCCGCAGGAAGGGGCGTGGTCCGCCGCGCCGCGCCCGGGGTGACACGCGGGCACGGCCGGGCCGGACCGGGGGGCGCGTCGCGGGTGCCGGCGCGGGCCGACGGAAGCGAGGCCGGCGCGGCGGCCGGCGATGCGGTCACCGTGGTCGCCCCCCGGGACGGGCTGCTCGCCTACGCACCCGATGTGGTCCAGGCGCGCCGGCTGGTGGCCTCGGGGGTGCCGCACCTCTACGCGGGGGTGCTGGAGGGCATCGGCCTGGTCGGGCCGCTGGTACTGCCCGGGCGCAGCAGCTGCGGGGAGTGCCAGGGCCTGGCACTGGCCGACCTCGATCCGGCCCTGCCCCGGGTGCTGGCCCAGTTGCGCTCGGGACGCCCGTCCGCGGTACCGGCCTGCGACATCGCACTGGCCACGGCGGTGGCGGGGCTGGCGGCCGCGCACGTACTGGCGCACCTGGACGGACGGGTGCCACCGAGCGCGGGCGCCCGGGTGGAGCTGTCCCTCTCCCGCTTGTCCACCCGGGTGCGGGCGCTGCCGGCGGACAGTCGCTGCGGGTGCCGGGCAGCGGCGCGGATGCGGACCGGCTGCCCGGCGGGGGCGGAAGGAGGGATCGCGGACGACGCATCGGCGGTGCCCGGCGTCGGGGGCGGTGGCGCCGCGAGCGGGAGCGGCGCTGAGGCTACTGCCGATGCCGAGGCCGAGGCCGGTGCGGCTGCGGCCGGCGCACCTGCCGGGGTGTGGAC
>NZ_JACEGK010001023.1:0-814 GCF_056859195.1 Streptomyces sp. NH27 | reverse complement strand
GGCGAGCAGCACGCGGACCACGCCGACCGGCAGGGCCAGGCGGGAGGCGAGTTCGAGCACGGCGACGGGGCGGCGGCACATGCGCAGGATGCGGACGTGTTCCGAGGACATCCCGGGGAGCGGTTCGCCGCGGGCGGCGATGATCGTGGCGAGGTCGAAGCCCTTGGTGGTGGCGCTGCTCCGCCCGCCGGTGAGGGTGTAGAGCCGGTCCGGGGCGCCGCTGTCGACCGGCCCGCGTATCATGCCGGGAGCTTCCCGCGTATGCCCGCCGCGGGCACGGTGCCGAGCTGGTCACGGACCGCCTCGACGATGTCGTTCATGCCGCGCCCGACCGCCCTGGCGTCCGCCGACTCCTCCCCCACCACGGCCAGATGGGCACCCGCGCCGGCCTCGACGATGTACAGCGCGCCGCCGTGGAAGTCGGTCATCGACTGCCGTACGCCGCCGCTGCCGTCGCCGAACTCGACGCAGGCGCCGTGCACCAGGCTCTGGATGCCGGAGGCGATCGCGGCGAGTTGGTCGGCGCGGTCCACGGACAGGTCGGGCGACCAGTGCAGCTTCAGGCCGTCGGCGGAGAGCAGCAACGCGTGGCGTGCGCCGGGCGTCAGCGCCACGAACCGTTCGAGCAGTAACCCGGCCCTGACCCCGCCTCCGCCGCCACCGGTTCCGTTCGTCATCACTGGCCACCCTCCCCTTCGCTGTCGGCGGGTCCCCGATCCCGGCCGGTCGCGGCGTCCCGGACGGCGCCGAACCGGGCACCCGCGTCGGCGCCGCCTCGGGGTGCCTCCCCTGCCGGGGGCCACGGGGGAGAGTC
>NZ_JACEGK010001022.1:0-815 GCF_056859195.1 Streptomyces sp. NH27 | reverse complement strand
GTACGGGACCCTGCGGCGCAGCCGGGGTCCACGGCCGCGGCTCCGAGGGCGGTGCCTGGGCGGGTGGTGGTGCTTGGACCGGGGGCATGTGGACCGGTGGCGCTTGGACAGGTGGTGCCTGGGCGGGTGGTGGTGCTTGGACAGGTGGTGCCTGCGCGGGCGGTGGTGCCTGTGCGGCGGCTCCGTCCGTGGGCGGGGCATCCGCGGTGGGAGAGGGCAGCGGTGTCCAGACCGGGGCACGCTTGGCCGGTGGGGCGTCCTCGGGTTCCGGTGCCGGCTCCGCCGCCTGCGCCTGCGCCTGCGCCTGCGCCTGCGCCTGCGCCTGCGCCTGCGCCTGCGCCGCGTCCTCCGGCCGCTCGGGCAGCTTCTCCCCGGCCCGCTCCTCGATCTCACGGCGCATCGCGGCGGCGGAGAAGCGCAGCGTGCTGAGCTCACGCGGCTCGCCATCGACCTGCGCCGGCCCGTCCGTCCCGGTGGACGGCCTCGCGGAGGTGCCCGGCCAGGACCCGGCGTCGGACCCCGAATCGGACTCTGACCCAGGTCCTGACCCAGGTCCTGCTCCGGCCCTGGACTCCCCGGACTCCCGGGAGTTGAACTCCTCGGCCCTGCCGGCCTGCGGAACCATCGGAGCGGGAGCGGCCGGCCACGCCGGCTCCTCCCGGTCCGGCCCGGGACCGACGGCCACCGACGGCCCGGCCGGCGGCGCCTGCACCGACGGCACGGACGCGGCCGACCAGGAGGGGGGCGACGGCGGGGCGTCCGGGTTCTCGACCGGCAGGGGCAGATCGCGCGGTGGGGCGAGCGGCGCCCTCGCC
>NZ_JACEGK010001021.1:0-826 GCF_056859195.1 Streptomyces sp. NH27 | reverse complement strand
GCGCACCCGGGTCGCCGGGTCGCGGACCAGCACCCCCAACGCCGCCCCGTGCAGACCGGTTTCGTCGGCCCGGGCGAGCAGCGCGAGCGCCGCGTACCGGAGCAGTTCGCGGTCGGCGGGGCCACGGGCGAAGGGTGCGACACGGGCGCCGTACGTGGCGGCGGCGACCCGGCGGTCCGGGCGCGGGTCGTGCGCCCATCGGTCGACGGCCCGGCAGATCGCACCGGGGTGGTCCTCGGCGAGCGCGGCGAGTACGGCGTCGGCGCCGGGGTGCCCGGCGTCCACCAGCGCCTCGGTCAGCGCGTCGGGGGCGCGGCGGCTGTGGGTGTGCAGGAGGGCCTGCGCGGCGGAGGCGACGGTGAGGCGGCCGCCGACCGCGAACGGGTGCGCCGCCTGGAGCGGGCGGTCGTCGTCGAACCACCCGCACACCACGGGCACCGCCTGCCCGCCTTGCGCGCGCACCAGACCCGACACCACGCTTAGGAAGCGGTCCTCCTGCCCGGCGCCGGGCGGCCCGTCCGCCGGGAGCAGCACCCTCAGCAGCTCCAGCCGGTCCGGCTCGGCCAGCGGCACCGCCCGCCAGAACCACGGCCCGAACTCGCCCAGCGCGCCCAGGCGTTCCGGCGCGAAACCGCCGGCCGCGATCGAGCGCACGACGATCCGCCCGGCCAGCGCGCGCAACACGGGCAGCAGCGGCCCGGCGTCCTCGACCCGCAGCAGCGCCTCACGCAACAGGTGCGCGGCCCACCACTGGGCCTCGGTTCGGCGCCGGGCCGCACCGGGCACCACCGCGGGCACCACGGACGCCCGCACCTCCCCCCAGGGC
>NZ_JACEGK010001020.1:0-845 GCF_056859195.1 Streptomyces sp. NH27 | reverse complement strand
GCCCGGGACCGTGGCCGCGCCGGGCACCGCGCCGCCCGCGGCAGGGACCGCCGCGACCGGCTCGCCGCGTACCGCCGCAAGCGCGACTACGGCCGCACCGCCGAACCGCGCGGCGCGCACGCCTCGGCGGACGGCGGCCCCGTGTACGTCGTGCAGAGCCACGACGCGAGCCGGACGCACTTCGACTTCCGGCTGGAGGTCGACGGTGTGCTCAAGTCGTGGGCGGTGCCCAAGGGTCCCTCGACCGACCCGCGGGACAAGCGGCTCGCGGTGCCGACCGAGGACCACCCCATGGAGTACCGGGACTTCGAGGGGGTGATCGAGCCGGGCGAGTACGGCGGCGGGACCGTGATCGTCTGGGACGCGGGCGGCTACCGCAACGCGAGCACCGACCGGTCCGGCCGCGAGATCCCCTTCGCCGAGGCGCTGGCGCACGGCCACGCGTCCTTCCGGTTGGTCGGCGGCAAGCTGCGCGGCCGCTGGTCGCTGACCCGTTTCCGCAAGGGCGAGCCCGGCACCGAGGACGACAGCGGGCACGCCAGGGGTGAGGCATGGCTGCTGGTCAGGTCCGCGGGAGAGGGCCCGCGCGGCGGCGGAAGCGGACGCGGTCGCGCCGCCGCCCGCCGCAGCCGGGCGCGCGGACCCGCCACCACCCGGCCCGGACCCGCCGCACACGACCAGGACCCGGCCGGCGGGGACCCGCACGGCGCGGCCGACCCGGGCGACTCCGCCGGGCCCGCCCGCGGCCATGGCACCCCCGACCCGCATCTCGCCCGCAGCGCGCGGACCGGCCGTACCCTCGCGCAGGTGGCCGCGGCGGGCGGCCCGACCTGGCACTCGAACCG
>NZ_JACEGK010001019.1:0-850 GCF_056859195.1 Streptomyces sp. NH27 | reverse complement strand
GTACGCTCCCGCGCAAAACTCGATGCCGCGGCTTCCATATCATTCATTGGTGCCGCGATGCGCGGGGCTTCCAGCGTCTCACCAAAACGGGGGACGGTCAACACGATCACAGCCCAGCCGTCGGGTCCGCCTCAGAAAGCACGGCGCCGACATGCGCCGCGGGCTGCCCGCGTGGTTCGTGCGCGAGGCTTGGCGATCATCCTCACTTGGGGGCAGCCTGACACGCCGATCGCCGGAAGGCAACGGGTTGTGGTCATCGGATCTCGAATCCTTGGTATCCACCCCGAGTGACCCCCCAGATTTCCGTCACCCCGTCGACCCGCCCGGGCGTGTCGCCGTGCCGCAGCCATTCCAGCAGTCGCTCGCACTGCTCGAAGGCGCCTTCCGCGACCACCTGGACCCGGCCGTCGGAAAGGTTGCCCGCGTATCCGGCCAGCCCGCCGATCTCCAGGGCGGTCGCCCGGGTCCACCAGCGGAAGCCGACGCCCTGCACCCGGCCGCGGACCCAGGCGGTGAGCCGGACATGTTCGTTCATGTGGGCACGCTATCCCGCCATGATCCGCCCGGTCGCGGCCTCTTGACCTCCGGACCTCGTCCGCCATGGGCAACATTCGCTACAGTCCCCCCTCAACGGCTTCACCCGTTCGGAGTAGTCCAGGCGAGCAATGAGAGGAGTGCGGCGATGGGGCGTCACAGCCGACATGCCCAGCCCGCGGCCCCGCAGCCAGCGCCGCGCGGCCACCGTGGCCGCCGCAGGCACCACCCCGTGCGGACGGGGCAGCTGGCCTCGTCGGCGGCGCTCGCGGTGGGCGCGGTCGCCGCGTCCACGGGGCTGCTGTCCGAGATCACC
>NZ_JACEGK010001018.1:0-854 GCF_056859195.1 Streptomyces sp. NH27 | reverse complement strand
GTGGCGCGGGCGTGCGGCGGAGCGGGGCGTGCGGCTGGGCTGGCGAGACCCCGTGGATGTCCGGCGGACGAGGCTGCTTCCGCCGAGGAGGCGGGTCGCTTCTGGGTACGGCAGAACGAGTCGCGTTGGGGTCACGCGCTCAAGCGTTGCGGCCATGTACGAGCTCGCCGTGTGTGACACGGACCCGTTGAAACTCAGCTACGCCTGGACCCTGGCGAGAGGCGGAGTGGCAGCGACAGCGGACGAGTTCGAACGTCAACTGCGTCCGACCCGGAACGTCATCGCCCGGCGCCGGCTCGGCATCGCCGACTTGATCGCGTGCGTCGTGCCCGCCGAAGTCGTACTACGGCAACGGCGTGCGAGCGACACCACGCGGCGGCGTCGCAACGTCGACGTTCATGTTCGGCTGGCCGACCCTCTTGAGGAGTGGTACCGCGCTTTGCACACGACCGACCCCGGACGCGTGATCCGGGACCGGCCGGACGAGACCTACCCGCCTGTCCGCCGTGATCGCTACTGCCCGGACCTCTTCGACAGTTGGATTGCGCAGCTCCCAAGCATCTGAACGCGGACCTGTCCCCACTGGTGGGTTCCACGATCGTTCGGTGCTCACCAGCAGGCGGCCGGGCCACGCAGGGAGGTGATCCCGACACAGCGGCCCAGGTGTCCTGCTCAGGCGCTCGGGCCGGACCATCTGCTCGGCCAGAGTGCCTTGCCGTGCGGCGTGGCCTGCAGTCCCAGGTGGCCGCCCGCCACGCCGTGGGCTGCCAGCAGGGCCGCACCGACGGAGGCCGTCCGTTCGGGGCCGAAGTGGAAGGCGACGACCGGCTCTTCGCGGTCATCACAGGCATAGC
>NZ_JACEGK010001017.1:0-874 GCF_056859195.1 Streptomyces sp. NH27 | reverse complement strand
CCACCGGCCCCGCCTACCTCCAGGCGCTCGCCCGCGGCGACACCCCCCGCGCGGTGTGGCTCGCGCTGCCCGGCCCGCACTGGCCGCGGGAGCTGGCCACCGCGCTCGCCACCACGCTCGCCTCCGGGCGCGGCGCGCTCGCCGTGCTGCCCGACGGACGCAGCGCGGCGCGGGTCGACGCGGCCCTCACCGAACTGCTCGGCACCGGCCGCCACGTCATGCTCACCGCCGACGCCGGACCCGAGGAGCGCTACCGGCGCTGGCTCGCGGTCAGCCGCGGCACCGTCAAGGCGGTGGTCGGCACCCGTGCGGCGATGTTCGCGCCCGTCGCCGACCTCGGCCTGGTCGCCCTTTGGGACGACGGCGACTCCAGCCACGCCGAGCCGCACGCCCCGCAGCCGCACGCCCGCGACGTGCTGCTGCTGCGGGCCCGCGAGGAGCGCACCGGGTTCCTGCTCGGCGGGGTCACCACGACCGTCGAGGGCGCGCAGCTCGTCGACAGCGGCTGGGCGCTGCCGCTGGCCGCCGCCCGCGAGCAGGTACGGGCCGCCGCGCCGCTGGTCCGCACGGTCGGCGACCTGGACCAGGCCCGCGACGAGGCGGCCCGCGCGGCCCGGCTGCCGTCGCTGGCGTGGCAGGTCACCCGCGACGCGCTCGCCCGCGGCCCGGTGCTGGTCCAGGTGCCCCGGCGCGGCTACGTACCCCGGCTCGGCTGCGACACCTGCCGGGCGCCGGCCCGGTGTGCGGCCTGCGCCGGGCCGCTGGAGGTGCGCGAGGAGGGCGGCACCCCGGCCTGCGGGTGGTGCGGGCGGCCGGCGGCGGACTGGCACTGCCAGGAGTGCGGGGGGTTCCGGCTACGGGCGCGGGTGGTGGG
>NZ_JACEGK010001016.1:0-874 GCF_056859195.1 Streptomyces sp. NH27 | reverse complement strand
GTGACTGCTCAGGTGCTTGATTACGCGTGTGTGGGCGGTAGCCAGACGTTTCCGGCGAAGAGGTCGCGGAGGACGGTCATGGGGTTGAGGCCGTGTTTGCGGGCGGTGGAGAGGTAGGAGCGCACGAGGAGCCAGCGGTTGGCGCCTTCGAGGGTGCGCCAGCCGCCGGTGACCTTCATCTGGATTTTGGCCATGCGGATGTCTTGCTCGGCCTGGTTGTTGGTGAAGGGCACCGTCAGGTCGTGCAGGAACCGCAGGATGTCCTCGCGCCGGCGGACCAGACGGTCCACGAGCTGCCGGGCGAAGGTCTTCTTCGTCTTCGGCGGCGGATCGGGGTTGGTGGAGCGTCCGACCCGGACTGCCCGGTCGAACTGTGCTTCCAGGGAAGCGATTTCGTCGTTGGTCAGAGCGTCTCGCCCGGCCTTGCGGGCGTTGTGCCCGGCTTCGTTGCCGGCGGTGAGGGCGTCGATGGCGGCTTTCGCCCACTGCTGTCGAGCCGGGTCGGCATGGTGGACGCCGTCCAGGTCGCGCAGGATGTGCGCGTTGCACAACGCGCCGGCAGTTCCGTAGCCAAGGTAGGAGGACCAGGCGTCGGTGACGGTGGTGCCGGTGAAGTACGGCAGTACCCCGGCATCCGCCATGGCGGTCTTGCCGCGCTTGGCGTGGGCCTTGTACCAGGTCAGACGGGTAGTGCAGGCGACGTGGACCCAGTGCAGCGAGGAGCTGACGCGGATCCCGGACTCGTCGAAGTGCGCCACCGGAGCGGACCGCAGCAGCGCCATGACGTGTTCACTGAACGGGATCAGTGCCCCTGCCGCTCGCAGCAGAGCGGCGTGCACGAAGCCCTCCGACAGTCGGGCGTCATGCAGATCGG
>NZ_JACEGK010001015.1:0-875 GCF_056859195.1 Streptomyces sp. NH27 | reverse complement strand
CACCACGCCCCGGGCGGTAGCCGGATCGACGGTGGCCCTGGCCCCGTGCCGGTGCCGGGGTCAGGGGTGGGAGCGGACGAGACCGGCGTCATAGGCGAGGATCACCGCCTGGATACGTCGGCCTGGATACGGTCGCGGGCGCCGACTTCGGTGGGCGCGGGGAGGGCCGGATCAGGTGTGGAGCGCGGGCGGGAGCTCGTGCAGGGTGGTGAGGACGTGGATGCCGTCGGCGGGTGGGGCGTCCGTGGGGCCGAGGGCGCGGCGCAGCCAGTACGCCCGCAGGCCGGCGTCGCGGGCTCCGAGCGCGTCCGCGGTGTAGTCGTCGCCGACGTATGCGACCTGGTGGGGCGGCAGTCCGAGGGCGGCGCAACCGGCGAGGAAGATGCCGGCCGCGGGCTTGACGGCGCCGTACTCGTCGCAGCAGACGAACGCGCCGCCGAGGTAGGAAAGCAGCCCGACGGACGAGAGTTTGTGCCGCTGGGCCTTGGTGCCCGCGTTGGAGACGACCCCGAGCCGGTAGTGCGGCGCGAGCCGGCGGAGCACCGGCTCGGCGTCGTCGAAGGCCGCGCCGACCAGGTCACGCCGCACGCCGTACCGCCCGAACCACGCGGCGGCGTCCTCGTCGGACAGCCCGGGGCGGCCCAGGAACCGCCGCACGCGGGCCTGTTGCTGCTCACCGAAGCTCAACTCGCCCGCCATGAAGCGTCCGTACTCCTCCGCCGTCAACTCCCGCCAGCGCGCGAGCGCATCCGCCGGCGACACGAACAGGTCGAGCGGCTCCGCCGCGAGGTGGGCGATCAACCCGGCCTCCTCCGACGCCGCGTAGTCGAACAGCGTGCCGTCCACGTCGAACAACACCCCCCGAATCGCCATCC
>NZ_JACEGK010001014.1:0-877 GCF_056859195.1 Streptomyces sp. NH27 | reverse complement strand
GGGTAAGGGGCGGCGCCCTGGCAGCGCGGTCCTTACTGCCGTTCACCGGCGCGCTCCGGTAAGGGGTGGTGGCTCTGGTGTCCGGTCCTTACCGGATCCGGCGCGCGTTCATGCCACCAGCACCCGTGACGCGCCGATCGGCAGGTCCCACAGCGCGTCGCGCGGCAGCCCCGCGGCCGCCCACGCGGTGTGCAGCCGGGTGAGCGGTTCCAGCGGCGGCTCGCCGGAGAGCAGGAACGTCGCCCAGTGCATCGGGGCCATCGCGGCCGCGCCGAGGTCGAGGTACGCCTGCACCGCCTCCTCGGGGTCGGCGTGCACCGGCCGCAGCATCCAGCGGGGCGTGTACGCGCCGATGGGCAGCAGCGCGAGATCGATACCGGGATGCACCCGGGCGATCTCGGCGAAGTAGGCACCGTACCCGGTGTCCCCGGCGAAGTAGACGCGGTGGCCGTCGGTGTCGGTGAGCACCCACCCGCCCCACAGGGACCGGCAGGTGTCGGTGAGGGTGCGGCGGCTCCAGTGGTGCGCGGGCACGAAGTCGAACCGCACCCCGCGCAGCCACGTGCCCTCCCACCAGTCCAGTTCGGTCACCCGGGTGAAGCCGCGGCGCCGGAACCACTCGCCGAGCCCGGCCGGCACGTAGCAGGGCGTGGCACGCGGCAGCCGTTTGATCGTGGGCGCGTCGAGGTGGTCGTAGTGGTTGTGGCTGATGACGACCGCGTCGATCGGCGGGAGGGCCTGCCAGGGCACGCCGACCGGGGTGATCCGGCGGGGCGTACCGGGGATGCGGCGGGACCAGACCGGGTCGGTGAGCACCGTCAGCCCTCCGATCCTGACCACCCAGCTCGCGTGCCCGGCCCAGGTCACGCTCACCGTG
>NZ_JACEGK010001013.1:0-879 GCF_056859195.1 Streptomyces sp. NH27 | reverse complement strand
GTGCACCGGACGCGTCGGGCGCCTCGGGGCGCGGGTGTCAGTACTGCGGCGGCGGGGGCGCCGGGTATCCGTAGCCCTGCTGCGGGTCCTGTGGGTCCTGCGGCGGCTGCCCTGGCTGCCCTGGCTGTCCCGGTTGTCCGGCCTGGCCCTGCTGCGGCCAGCCCTGCTGGGGCTGCGGCGCGTGCGGCTGCGAGGAGTCCGGCTGGAACCCCGGCTGGCCCGGCCCCTGCTGCACCGGCGGATACGGCTGCGGGGGACCCTGCGGTGCGGCGCCGTACTGACTCGGCGGGACCTGGCCGGGCGGCATCGGCTGCGCACCGTAAGGACCGGGCTGCCCCGGCTGGCCGTACGGACCCGGCTGGCCGTACGGACCCGGCTGCCCGTACGGACCGGGCTGGCCGTACGGTCCCTGGCCCTGCTCGGGGCCGGGCTGCTGCCCCGGCTGACCGGGCTGACCGGGCTGACCGGGTTGTCCGGGCTGGCCCGGTGCCGGGTACGGTGGCGCGCCACCGCCCTGCTGGCCGCCGTACGGCGCTTGCGGCGGGTACTGCCCGGGTTGTCCGGGTTGCTGGCCCGGGACCGGGTAGCCTTCCTGGCCCGGCACCGGCGGTGTCTGTACGGGTGGTGGGTTGGCGCCCTGCTGCGTCCATAGGCCCTGTGTCTGCTGTGCGCGGACGAAGTCCTCGGCGACCATGGCGGACAGGTTGAAGTACGCCTCGCGGGTTTTGGGTCGCATCATGTCGAGGTCGACTTCGGCGCCGGCTGCCAGGTGTTCGTCGAAGGGGACGACCTGGACGCCGCGGCAGCGGGTCTGGAAGTGCGCCACGATGTCGTCGACCTTGATCATCTTGCCGGTTTCGCGTACTCCGGAGATGACCG
>NZ_JACEGK010001012.1:0-894 GCF_056859195.1 Streptomyces sp. NH27 | reverse complement strand
CTCCCGCGCCCCGCGCCGCCCTCCGCGAAGTCTTCACGAGAGGAGCGCGTCCACCGGGGACATGGGCTCCCAGTGCGGATCGCGCCTCGTCAGCCGCTCGGCGACCCGCGCCCATGCCGCCGCGTCGGAGCCGAGGCGGGAACGGACGAGGTGGGCGAGTTCCGCGAGTGCGGCGGCCGCCTCGGACGGGGCGTCGGTGCGGCGGGCGGCGCTGCCCAGGTAGTCGAGGATGAGGGCGGCCGGCGCGGCTTCGTGCAGCAGGTCGGTCGAGGTCAGCACGCCGGACGTGAGCAGGCCGTCGAGTTGGGTGACGGTCGCGCAGTGATAGAGGCCGGCCAGGCCGTGGCGGGCGCGCGCCCGAGTGAGTTCGGCGCCGTCGGGCAGGCCGTTCGGTCCAGGCTCGCGCACCAACTCCGCGTATTGCAGGCGAATTTCGGTAGGAACGATCGACATGCCGAGCAACTGCCGCCAGTACGGCAGTGGTTCCTCCTGGTGCGCGGCCACCAGGGCCTGCCAGTCGACGCCGACCAGGTCCGCCGCCGCCATGGTGCTTGTCGTGGCCCAGTGATGGGACGAGCGGCGCAGCTTCTTGACCAGCTTGGCCGGGGCGAGTTCACGGTTGATCCGGGCGCGGATCACGCCGATCGGATCGCGGGAGTCCAGCGCCTTCACGCACAGCTTGGTGGCGGCCTGGCCGAGCAGACCGCGTCCGGCGAGCGCGGTGAGGCGCGCCGCGCCGCCGTACCGGAGAAGGTTCAGGCAGCCGAACGCCTGCTGGACGAAGCCGAGTTCGGTGCCGAAGCGAACAAGGGTCTCCTCGACCAGATCCGGGTCGGCCGAGCCGAGCCACCGCACGCCCCCGGCCGGCCGCGCCGACGGATCGGCCCGCAACTC
>NZ_JACEGK010001011.1:0-908 GCF_056859195.1 Streptomyces sp. NH27 | reverse complement strand
GGGTGGAGGTGATCTCCTCCAGGTACAGCGGCAGTACGCCGTCGCCGAGCGCGAGCGCGGTGCGGAACTCCGCGAAGAAGGCGAGCGCGTCCAGCGGCAGGTCCTCGCCGGTACGGCCCGGGGTGGTGCCGTCGTGCTCGGGAGCGGCCGGGCCCTCGGCGCCCTCGCGGGTCCGGGTGATGGACGACGGGTCGATGTGCCAGTGGTCGAGCGCCAGCCGGTCGGCGTGGAAACGGTACGCCGTGCCGCCGTCGTCGCTGCGGACCATGTACCGACCGCCGCCGCGCTCCTCCTCGCCGACCGGCGTCAGCAGCTTCTCGTGGGCGAACTCCGCGAGTGCCTTGCGGACCAGGTGGCGGGTGGCCCGCGCCCACAGTTCCGGGTTCAGGTGGGCGGTGGCCGGTTCCAGGAACGGGCGTGCGATGGTCGTCATCGCACCCGCCCCTCGTCGAGCGCCGCTTCGTACCCCTCGCGGGTGCAGATGCTCAGCAGCGCCTCCTTCTCGGGTTTGCGTATCCGGCGCAGCACCTCGAAGCCGATGGTCTTGTTGAGCGCGTGGACAGCGGTGTTGCGGACATCCGGCTCGACCACCACGCGGCGCACCTCGGGGTCCGCGAACAACTCGCCCATCACCGCGGCGATCACCGCCCGGGTGAAACCGTGCACGGGCCGGTCGGCGGGCGCGACCAGGAAGTGCATCCCGACATCGCCCGGCTCGGCGTCGTACAGCCCGGGCAGTTCCACCCGCGCGGGGTCGTACCGTTCCAGCAGGCAGACCGGCTCGCTGTCGTACGACCCGATGAACGCGTCCTGGTACGGCGCCTGCGCGATGTCCGCGTAGGCGCGCTCGACGTCGTACCGGCTCGCGTCGGCCATCAGCCAGAACGACGCCTTGGGGTGGGTGACCC
>NZ_JACEGK010001010.1:0-914 GCF_056859195.1 Streptomyces sp. NH27 | reverse complement strand
CAAACAGGCCGCGGCCGAGCGGGTGACGCCCACCCGCCCGGCCGTTAGCCGCGGCGCCGGACGGGAACAGCGCCACCATGGAGCCCATCGAGGCACTCGACCGGATCGCCTTCCTGCTGGAACGCGCCCTCGCACCCGCCTACCGGGTCCGGGCGTTCCGGAACGCCGCCGACGTCGTCGCCGCACTCCCGCACGCCGAGGTCCGACAACGCGCCCGCACCGGACGGCTCACCGGCCTCAAGGGCATCGGCAAGACCACCGCCAAGGTCATCGTGGAGGCATGCGACGGCCGCACCCCCGCCTACCTCGCCGACCTCGAACGCGATCAGGCCGCGCCCCCCGCCGACGGCGCCGGCCAGTCGCTGCGGGCCGCGCTGCGCGGCGACTGCCACGTGCACTCCGACTGGTCCGACGGCGCCGGCCCGATCGAGACGATGGCCCGCACCGCCCGCGACCTCGGCCACTCCTGGATGGTGCTCACCGACCACAGCCCCCGCCTCAAGGTCGCCCGCGGACTCACCGCCGACCGCCTGCTACGCCAACTCGACGTCGTCGCCGACATCAACGAACGCCTCGCCCCCTTCCGGCTCCTGACCGGCATCGAATGCGACATCCTCTCCGACGGCGGCCTCGACCAGCGCGACGACCTGCTCGACCGCCTTGACCTGGTCGTCGCCTCCACCCACTCCGAACTCCGTATGCCCGCACCCCAGTTCACCCGCCGCCTGATCGCCGCGGTCAGCAACCCCCTCGTCGACATCCTCGGCCACTGCACCAACCGGCTCATCGGCGAGGCCAAACAACGCCCCGAGTCCACCTTCGACGCCGAAGCCGTCTTCGCCGCCTGCGCCCAGGCCGGCACCGCCGTCGAGATCAACAGCAGCCCACACCGCCTCGACCCACCCCACCACCTC
>NZ_JACEGK010001009.1:0-917 GCF_056859195.1 Streptomyces sp. NH27 | reverse complement strand
GTGGGCGGTCGGCCCCGTGGGCGGTCGGCCCCGCCTCGGGCGAGCGCCCGACGGTCACGCCGACAGGCGCTCACGCGTGCCCGACGGCGCGACCGCCGCACGGGACCGCCTCGGCGACGGCACAGTTGCACCCCGCGTCGTCGCGCGGCGGCCCGAACATCCCTTGGTGGGCCGCGCATCCCTGCGGCATCCTGTCCCACATGTTGATCAAGGAAGCACGCTCGGAGGACTGGGCCGCGATCTGGCCGTTCCTGCAACGGATCTGCGCCGAGGGCGAGACCTTCAGCTACCCGACCGACATCACCCCCGAGCAGGGCCGCGCCTTCTGGATGCTCTCCGCCCCCGGCCGCACGATCGTGGCCGTCGACGAGTCCGGCACCGTCCTCGGCACAGCGAAGATGAACCCCAATCAGATGGGGAACGCCGCGCACATCTCCAGTGCCAGCTTCATGGTCGACCCCGAGCACTCCGGGCACGGCGTGGGACGGGCGCTGTGCGACGAGGCGCTGCGCTGGGCCGCGGCGGAGGGCTACCGCGGAATGCAGTTCAACGCGGTGGTGGAGTCCAACACGCGGGCGGTGAAGCTCTACAAGGCCCTGGGCTTCGAGGTGATCGGAACGGTGCCGGAGGGCTTCTGGCATCCGCGCCTGGGCTTCGTGGGGCTGCACATCATGCACCGCCGGCTCTGATCGGATCCGCCCGGAGCGGGGGCCGGAGCGGCGCCGGAGCGCCTCGGGATCCCGCACGCGGCCCGCCCGTTCGACCCTCCGCCCGCAGCCGGGGGCCCTCTGCCGTTCCGGGGTGGAGACGTTCAGCGGCCACTCCGCGACGGTCGCGCCCCGCAGGTGGGGGTGGTGGAAGCCGGCGCCGAAGTGGGCGTGGAGGGTGAGGGGCGGGAACCGCGCGCGGAGCTGTTC
>NZ_JACEGK010001008.1:0-928 GCF_056859195.1 Streptomyces sp. NH27 | reverse complement strand
CCCCGAGGCCGAGTCGTTCATCGACCTCCCGCGGCCCGTGCCCGCGCCCGGGCAGGTGCTGATCAAGGTCAGGGCGGCCGGCGTCAACCCGGTCGACTGGAAGCGGCGGACCGGCTTCCGGCCGGCCGGCGCGCCCGTCCCCGACCTGCCCGCGGTGTTCGGCGCCGAGGCGGCGGGCGTCGTGGTCGCGATCGGCCCGGACAGCGGTGACGGCGACACCGCGCGGTTCGCGGTGGGCGACGAGGTGTTCGGCAACGCCATCACCGGCGGCTACGCCGAGTACGCCCTGCTGCTGGCGTCGGTCACCGCGCACAAACCGGCCGCGCTGTCGTGGGCGGACGCGGCGTCGGTGCCGGTCGCTTCGGCCACCGCATACGACGCGGTCCGCCAGCTCGCCCTGCCCCCGGGCGCCACGCTGTTGGTCAACGGTGCCGGCGGCGGGGTCGGCGTGGCCGCCGTGCAGATCGCCCGGCATGACGGCCTGACGGTGCTGGGCACCGCGAGCGCGGCGAAGAAGGAACTCCTGGAGTCGCTGGGCGCGGTGCACATCACGTCCGGGCCGGGCGTCGCGGACCGGGCCAGGGCCGCCGCGCCCGGCGGGGTGGACGGGATCGTGGACCTGGTCGGCGGCGAGCCGCTGCGGGACGTGGCCGCGCTGCTCGCCGAGCCGACCCGGCTGGTGAGCGCCGGGGACCGCGTCACCGTGGTCGAGTTGGGCGGCAGCCCAGTGGTGCGCAGGCGCACCGCGCAGGTGCTGGACGAGCTGGCCGCTCTGGTCGTCGGCGGCGACCTCGACCCGCTGGTCACCCGCACCTTCCCCTTCGACCAGGCGGGTGAAGCGCTGCGCGCGGTCGAGGAGGGCCACGCCCGGGGCAAGATCGTCATCGAGTTCGACGCGTAGTGCACTCACGACCAGGACGTTCCGGGC
>NZ_JACEGK010001007.1:0-941 GCF_056859195.1 Streptomyces sp. NH27 | reverse complement strand
GGAGGACAGCCCGTGCCCGAGACCGACCTGCCGCTCGACGAACTGCGCCGCTACCTGCCGGACCGCCAGGAGCCGCCGGACTTCGACGCGTTCTGGGCCGCCACGATCGCCGAGGCCCGCACCCACGACCGCCCGGCCGAGTTCACGCCGTACGACGCCCGGCTCAGCGAGGTGCGCGTCTACGACGTGCGGTTCCCCGGATACGGCGGCGACCCGGTGGCCGGCTGGCTGCTGGTGCCCGCCGCCGCCCGGACGCCCCGGCCCTGCGTCGTCGGATACCTCGGCTACGGCGGCGGGCGCGGCTTCCCGTACGAGTGGCTGACCTGGCCCGCCGCCGGCTACGTCCACCTGCTGATGGACACCCGCGGGCAGGGCGGCTCGCTCCAGCCCGGCGCCACCGGCGACCCGCTCGGCAGCGCCGGGTCCTCCTCGCCCGGCATGGTCACCCGCGGCATCCAGCGCCCGGAGGACTACTACTACCGCCGGGTGTTCACCGACGCGGTCCGCGCCGTGGACGCCGCGCGCGCCCACCCGGCGGTCGACCGGGAACGGGTCGTGGTGGCCGGCGGCAGCCAGGGCGGCGGCATCGCGCTGGCCGCCGCCGCACTGGCCGACGGGGTACGGGCCGCCGTCATCGACCAGCCGTCGCTCTGCCACTACCGGCGGGCACTGTCCGTCGTGGAGGGCAACGCCTACCGCGAGATCTGGACCTATCTGCGCACCCATCGCGACCAGGTCGAGCAGGTGTTCGACACCCTGTCCTACTTCGACGGCGTCAACTTCGCCGCCCGCGCCACCGCACCCGCGCTCTTCGCGGTCGGCCTGATGGACGAGATCTGCCCGCCCTCGACGGTCTTCGCCGCCCACAACCACTACGCGGGGCAGAAGGACATCCGTGTCTGGCCCTACAACCGCCATGAAGGCGGTGGGCAGCACCAAGT
>NZ_JACEGK010001006.1:0-949 GCF_056859195.1 Streptomyces sp. NH27 | reverse complement strand
CCCAACTGCTCGGCGCGTTCGGCGAGTCCGACCGTGACCCGGAGGATGTCGGCCATCACGTCGTCGTAACCGATCCGGTGCGGCCGGGTCCGCGGCCGCACCCCGCCCGCGTGGGTGCACACCAGCCCCACCCCGTACCGTGCGGCCACCTCCGCCAGTTCGGGGTCCACGCCGCCCCACGCGTCGTTGAGCAGGTCGGCGCCCGCCTCGCAGACGGCCTCCGCGACCTCGTGCCGCCAGGTGTCCACGCTGATCACGACGTCGGGGTGGCGTCGCCGCACCTCGGCGACGAACCGCACCGTCCGCCGGATCTCCTCGTCCGCCGACACCTCCTCGCCCGGCCCCGCCTTGACCCCGCCGATGTCGACGATCGCGGCACCCTCGCCGATCACCTGCGCGACCCGTTCGAGCGCCGGCTCGTCGGTGAAGGTGGCCCCCTGGTCGTAGAACGAGTCGGGTGTCCGGTTCACGATGGCCATGATCACCGGCTCCCGCGCACCGAATTCGCGGTTGCCCAGCCGAAGTCCCACGGTCACTCCTCATCTCAGACTCATGCGATCGTGGCACGATCGTGCCTGACATGGAGGACCTGCCGATCCGGACGGCAGGTCCCTGGGCCGTACCCCGGGAGATCTACGTGTTCTGGTTCATGCTCATCGCGCTCGTCGCGGTGGTCGCCGCGGTGGCGCTGGCCGTACTCGGCGACGGCGGCGCGCTCAAGGACTCCCAGCCCGACCGGATCGAGGACCGGCTGCCCCCCGACCGCCCGCTGGGCCGCGCCGACGTGGACGCGGTCCGGCTGCCGGTGGGCCTGCGCGGCTACCGCATGGTCGACGTGGACGAGGTACTGGAGCGGCTCGGCGCGGAGCTGGCCGAACGCGACGCCCGCATCGCCGACCTGGAGGCCCACCTCGCCGGCGTCCACGCCGGCGCGCACCGCTACGACACC
>NZ_JACEGK010001005.1:0-950 GCF_056859195.1 Streptomyces sp. NH27 | reverse complement strand
GCGCAGGCCCGCGAAGGAAGCGAGGCCCGCGGCGGCGTGGACGGTGCCGAGGTCGCCGCACAGCCAGTAGGAGTAGGGCCGATCGCCGCCCGCGCCCTGGGAGTAGCGGACCGTGAGCAGGCGGGAGGCGTCCCACCAGTCGAAGCCGGCGAGCGTGAAACAGACCGGGACGACGAGGCCGCCGAGCAGGACCAGCGGGAGGGGCCGCAGGGTGCGGGTGGACCAGATGACGGCGACGACCGGCACGACCAGCAGGGTCAGCCCGTAGGAGAGGTAGAGCGCGAGCCCGAGCAACAGCCCGCTGCCGAGCGCGGCGGCGGCCCGCCGGGACCGTGATCCGGCGGTGCCGGCGAGCACCAGCAGCGCCAGCGCCCAGGCGGCGACGGCGGCGAAGTACCCGTCCGCGGAGGCGCCGACCCACACCGCCCCTGGGGTGAGTACGAGGAAGGGCGCGGCCGTTCGCGCGGCGCCCTCCGCGCCGAGCGCGCGCAGTGCGACCAGTACGGCGGCGGCCACCGACGCGCCCGTGGTGATGACGAACGCGCCCGCCCAGGCGCCGCCGCCCAGCCCGATCCGGTCAAGACCGACGAAGGTCATCACCGCGGCGGCCGGGTGCCCGGCGACGTGCGCGTTCCAGTTGCCGGGCGAGCCGATGAGGATGTGGTGGGTGAAGTCCCGCAGTGTGGCGCCCGGGTGACGGAAGCGGGGCACCTCGACGAGGTACTCGTTGCGCGTGGTGAGCCGGTTCGCCACGCCGCGCCGCCACCCGTCCACGAGCGCGAGCGACCACGTCCAGGCCATGGCGGCGGCCCACGCGGCCCACGGCAGCGCCCGCCACGGCAGCCGCTCGGCGAGCCGGGGCCCGTACCCGACCGCGAGTACGGCGATCGCGACGGCGGCGGGGGTGCCGGGGCCGACGTGCGGGTCCCAGGTGGCGAGCAGCGGTGGCC
>NZ_JACEGK010001004.1:0-961 GCF_056859195.1 Streptomyces sp. NH27 | reverse complement strand
ACACCGAAGGTGGCGCGCGGGTCGGCGCCTGGACCGGCGCCTGGACCGGTGGTCGGGCCAGTCGTGGGGGCGGCGGGCCGCGGCAGTCCGAAGTCGCTCGGCGGCAGCGTGGCCGGCCCGTTCATCGTGGCGGAGCGGGCGGCGGTCAGCCAGGCCCACAGCCGGGCCCGGTAGACCCCGGCGTCGGCGGGGCGGTCGGCCGGGTCCTTCGCGAGCGCGGCCAGCACCAGGGCGTCCAGTTCCGCCGGCACCCGCGGGTTGCGGGTGGAGGGCGCCGGCGGCTCGGAGTGGACCTGCCAGTACATCAGGCTCAGCGGGTTGCCGTCGTGGAACGGCGGCTTGCCGGTGAGCAGTTCGGTGAGCACGCAGCCGACCGCGTAGATGTCGCTGCGGGCGTCCACGTCGCCGCCGCCGATCTGCTCCGGCGACATGTAGCTGGGGGTGCCGACGGAGGAGCCCACGGTGGTCAACCGGGTGTCGGTGTCCAGCACGCGGGCGATGCCGAAGTCGGCGACCTTGACCGCGCCTTCCTCGGTGACCATCACGTTGGCGGGCTTCACGTCGCGGTGCACGGTGCCGTGGCTGTGCGCGTGGGCGAGCGCGTCGAGGATGTCGCAGGCGATCCGCACCGCCCGCTCGGGCTCGAACGGGGCCTGTTCGCGGACGAGTTCGGCCAGCGTGCCGCCGCGTACGTACTCCATGACGAGGTACGGCACCACGGTGTCGCCGTCCTGGTACTCGTCCTGGTCGTGGACGGTGACGACGCCGGGGTGGTTCAGCGCGCCGGCGGCGTGTGCCTCGCGGGCGAACCGGCGGCGGGCGTCGGGGTCCAGCGCCAGTTCCGGCATCAGGGTCTTGATCGCGACGACCCGGCCCAGCCGGGTGTCCCGGGCGCGGTGCACCCGGGCCATGCCACCGGAGCCGAGCAGCTCCGCGAGTTCGTATCTGCCCGCGAAGAGCC
>NZ_JACEGK010001003.1:0-967 GCF_056859195.1 Streptomyces sp. NH27 | reverse complement strand
GAGATCCCCGTCCGCGCCGTCACCGGTCACCGGTCGTCAGCCGCCTGCCGCCACCCACCTTCCCCGTCGCCGTATCCCGCAGGTCGTCAGAAAGGCAGCACCGTATGAGCACGCAGCCGCCGCAGCGCGACTCCTCGACGGCGGACGCGTCGCCGCCGGTGCGGGACAGCGGCAGCCGGGTCCTGCGCTGGGCCGTCGCCGCGGCCCTGGTCGGCGCGTTCCTGGTCTTCCGCTCCTTCGACTCCTCCGGCGCGGACACCGCCATCGGGGCGCCGACGCCCCCGCCCGCGGCCACCGCCGCGTCGGCGCCGTCGGCCGACCCGGTGGTGACGATGGTGCCGACCACCGGCCCGTCGCTGCCGCGCTCCACGCCGACGAAGATCTCGATCCTGAGCATCGGGGTGAACGCCCCCTTCACCCCGCTGTCGATGGACGCCACCGGAGTGCTCCAGCCGCCGCCCGACACCAACCGCAACCTCGCCGGCTGGTACCAGGACGGTGCCACCCCCGGTGAACGCGGCAACGCGATCGTGGCCGGCCATGTGGACACCACGAGCGGACCCGCGGTCTTCTACCTGCTCTCGTACCTCAAGAAGGGCGACCCGATCGACATCACCCGCGCCGACGGCACCGTCGCCAGCTTCACCGTCGACGAGGTCGACACCTTCTCCAAGGGGAACTTCCCCGACCAGCGGGTCTACGGCGACACCCCCGACGCGCAACTGCGGATCATCACCTGCGGCGGCGTGTTCGACCACAAGAAGCGGGACTACGAGTCGAACGTGGTGGTCTTCGCGCACCTGACCTCGTCGCGGAACGCGTGATCCCACCGTCCCACGGCGTCCATCGTCAAGCCGCCCCTGCCGCTTCCTCAAGCCCGACCCAGGAACCCGATCAACCGTCCCGAACCGGGTCTTTCGTCCGATCCGTGCCCGCCGGCGTGCTGCCCACCCCCACGGGGCAGGAC
>NZ_JACEGK010001002.1:0-978 GCF_056859195.1 Streptomyces sp. NH27 | reverse complement strand
GCGAGGGCCGCAGCGCGGGGTCCTTGATGAGGCAGCGGGTGACGATCTCCCGTAGCTGGCCCGGGAGTTCGTTCAGATCGGGCTCGGCGTGCTGGACCCGGGAGCCGTCACCGAAGGGTGCGGCGCCTATCGAGGCGTACGCGGCTATCTGCCCGAGCGCGAACACGTCCGTGGCGGGCCGGGCCGGTTTGCCCGCGGCCTGCTCGGGCGAGCGGAAGGCGGTCGCCTCGCCGACCTCGGTTGGGCCAGCCGCGCGGGTGGCGTCACGTACGGCGTCAGACGCTGCCTCGCGTGCGGCCCCCTGCGCGGCCCCGTGCGCGGCCTCGCCCAAGTCCCCTGCGCCGCCGGCGTTTCCGCTCCCGCCGGCGCCGGCCTCGCCCGTACCGGCATCGTCGGAGCCCGCGTCGGCGCCGCCGGCCCGCTCCGCGACCCACGCCAGCCCGTGCCCCTTCACCCGGGGGCCGTCGCCGGCGAGCAGCACATGCGCGGGCCGCAACCCGCCGTGCACCACGCCCGCGTGGTGCATCGCCTGGAGCGCCTCGGCGAGCGCGGCGACCAGCCGCAGCACGACCCCGGTGGGCAGCGGTCCGCCGCCCTCGACGGCGGTGCGCAGCGAGAGCGAGGGGACGTAGCCGCAGGCGATCCAGTACCGCTCGCCCTCCCGCCCGCTGCCGAGCACCGGCACCGCACGGGGGCCCGGCACCCGGGCCGCGGCCTGCGCGTCGTGGTGGAAGCGGGCGGCGAAGCCGTCGGCGGCGGTGAGTTCGGGCCGGACCACGGTGAGCGCGACCGGTTGCCCGCCGGGCTCGTACGCGAGGTAGGTGACGCCGGCGGCGCCCGGTCCGTCCGCGCCGAGGCGCGCGCCGATCCGGTGCCCCGAGACCGTCGCCGGATCGTCGCCGGACAGCGGTGCGAAGACCGGGCCGCGGAAGTCCGGCCCGAGGTCCTGACCGAAGTCCGGACCGGTGTGCGCTGGCC
>NZ_JACEGK010001001.1:0-984 GCF_056859195.1 Streptomyces sp. NH27 | reverse complement strand
GAGTCGCCATGCGCGCCGCCGTCGTCCGCTCGTTCGACCACCCGCCCCGCTACGAGGAGTTCGCCACCCCCGCCCCGACCGGGGACCAGGTTCTGGTGGACGTGCTCGCCGCAGGGTTGCACCCCCGGGTCCGATCCGGAGCGGACGGCACCCACTACACCAGCGACGGACGCCTGCCGATGATCCCCGGCGTCGACGGCGTGGGACGGCTGCCCGACGGCCGGCGCGTGTACTTCGTGGCCGACGACGACGCACCCGGCACGATGGCCGAGCAGGCGATCCTCGACCCGCGCCGCGCCGTACCGCTGCCCGAGGACGCCGACCCGGTGGTGATCGCGGCCGCGATGAACCCGGCCATGTCCTCGTGGGTGGCGCTGCGCAGCCGGGTCGCCTTCAAGTCCGGGCGGAGCGTGCTGGTGCTCGGCGCGACCGGCAACGCCGGGCAGATGGCCGTGCAGATCGCCCGCCACCTCGGCGCGGCCCACGTCGTAGCCGCCGGGCGGGACGCCGACCGGCTGGCGCTGCTCACCGGACTGGGCGCGACCACCGTGGTCTCCCTGGCCGGCGATCCGGCGGAGGCCGCCGGCCGGCTGGGCGAGGCCGCCGCCGATGTCGACGTCGTGATCGACTACACCTGGGGCGTCCCCACCCAACTGGCCATCCCCGCCCTGCTCACCCGCCGGACCGAGCGCAGCGCTGCGCTCGACTGGATCCAGATCGGTTCCATGGCCGGGCCGGACATCACCCTGCCGTCCTTCGTGCTCCGCGCGGCCAACCTGCGGATCATGGGCAGCGGCCAGGGGTCCCTCACCGCGGCCGGCATCGTCGCCGAACTGCCGTCCTTGATAGAGCAGTTGGCCGCGGGTACCCTCACCGCCGCCGCGCAGCCGGTGCCGCTCGCCGAGGTCGAGCGGGCCTGGACCGCTCCCACCGAGCCGGGCCGCCGCGTGGTGCTGACCACCTCCGCGTAGCACGCGTCCCGAC
>NZ_JACEGK010001000.1:0-985 GCF_056859195.1 Streptomyces sp. NH27 | reverse complement strand
GTCCACGCCCTCGTCGGCCAGCCCGCTCGCCGCGATCACGTCCGGCGCGTACAGGCCCACCGGCTCGTTCCTCAGCCCGCGCTCGGCCCACAACAAGGTTGCGGGGAGCGTCAGTTCGTGGATCGCGGCGAACACCTCGGGGTTGCGCAGCTCGTCCTCGGCGTCCTCCTGGACCGCCGCCTTCCGGCACGCGGAGCGCAAATGCGGCGCCTCGCCGGTCAGGTCGCGGTCCAGGTAGTCCGCCAGCAGCGGACCGCCGAGCCGGGCGAACGCCGGATGCTCCGCCCAGAACCGGTGATAGGCCGCCCGGTCGGCGAACTCCATGTCCAGCTTGGCCATCGCCGGTCCGATCACCGCGTGCAGCAACGCGTCGATGTCCACGTCCTGCGGCACGGGGATGCCCAACCCGCCGTCGACCAGGACCAGTTCGCTGTACCGCTCCGGGTCGCGCCGGCCCGCCACGCACGCGGCGTACCCGCCCATCGAGTGGCCGGCCAGCACCGCCCGTCCGATCCCGAGGTGGTCGAGCACCGCCACCAGGTCCCCGGCGTGTCGCGCCATGCTGGACGGCCCCGGCACGTCACGGCTGCGGCCGCGCCCGCGCAGGTCGGGAGCGATCAACTCCACGTCCCCGAGCGCCTCGGCGACCAGCGCCCAGGAAAGCCCGTTGCCGGAGATGCCGTGCGCGGCGAGCACGACGCCCGCTCCCGGCCGGCCCGGCCACCGTCGTACCGCCAGCCGCCCGCCGGCCACCTCGGCCGCCGTGTCCTCCCACGCCCGCATACCCGCACCCGCTTCCCGCCGTGCCATACGGCCTGAGCAGGATAAGGACCGCGGGGGCCGTTCGTCATGGGTGCGGCGCACACCTCACCCGCATCCGCTGCGTGCCGGCCGGTCATGGCCGGGCGGCTCCGAGGCGGATCGGAGGTGGCTCGTCCCCGGCGCGGGGGCGGGCGAACCAGGGGCGGGCGAACCAGGGGTGGAC
>NZ_JACEGK010000999.1:0-985 GCF_056859195.1 Streptomyces sp. NH27 | reverse complement strand
GGGCACCGGTGTGTCATCGTGGTGGCCGTGCGGGGATTCACCGGGGTGTACGTCGTCCGGCACGGCTGGACATGTGCCGGCGCGAGCTGGTTCGCGGCCACGGCCCTGCTGATCGGGGTGTGCTTCCTCCCGCACGTGGAACCCTCGGAACTGGACCACATCGAGCTGGTGTTCAGCCCGTTCGCGCTGTGGACCGCGGTGGTCTGCTCCAGCCGCCGCAAGGCCGTCCGGGTGGACAAGCAAGGCATCACGCTCCACCGCCTCCTGCCCTTCCGCACGCCCGAGTTCGTGCCCTGGGCCGACGTCCTGGCGGTGGACTGGTCGGGCGACGACCACTTCTGGGGCCGCACCAGCAGCCTGACGGTCCACCGCCGCAGCGCGCATCCGGTCGCCGCGCTTCCCCCGGTTCCCGGGCTGGAAGCGCTCGACGCCTACCTCGCCACCCAGGTCGCCCCCGGCGACGCCGCCGCCTTCCGGGGCGCCGTCCCGCTCAAGCGCGGCACCACCCTGAGCGACCTCGACCCGGTACGGCTGGCCACGGCGATCGCCGCGCTGGCGCCGAAGGTCCGCAGGTTCGGCGACCTCGGCGACCTCGGCGACCTCGGCGACCTCGGCGACCTCGGCGATCTCGGCGATCTCGGCGATCTCGGCGACGTACGGTGCCCGAGGGCAGCCCCGGCGCAACCGGCCGACCCTCTACCGTAGGAGCCGTAGCGGTCTGATCGACCCCGCGCCCGCCTTGTGAGGCGGTTGATGTCAAACCCTGCTGTCAAGGCAAAAGCCAGAGGCCCCGCGGAATGATCCACGGGGCCTCTGACCTGCTGTGCACTCGGCAGGATTCGAACCTGCAACCTTCTGATCCGTAGTCAGATGCTCTATCCGTTGAGCTACGAGTGCGGGTGGCTTCTCGGCTCGGTGGGGGCCGATCGGCTTCGCGGGAACAACATTACATGAGGGGGCGCGGGAGGTGAAATCGATAAGGGAG
>NZ_JACEGK010000998.1:0-988 GCF_056859195.1 Streptomyces sp. NH27 | reverse complement strand
GGTGGGGGCGGGGGCGGCGCCGGTGGTTCCGCCGGTGGCGGTACGGCCGGCGCCGTCGGTACTGCTCGTGCGGGTGGTGCGGGTCCTGCTGCTGGTGCTGTTGGTGCTTTCCGTACTGTCGGAGTCACGCGTTGTGGGCGTGGGCATGCTGAGTAAGCCTCCAGCGGAGAGAGTAAACGGAGGTCGCCTCCGAAAACTATACGGAGGCCACCTCCGGAACTACAATCGCTTTTGGCGAGATGTTCGGAGCGGAGGCGTGACACAGGATGCGGGCAGATGCGCAGCGCAACTACGACCGGTTGCTCGAAGAGGCCCGGCAGGCGTTCATCGTGCACGGCACCGATGTCGCGCTGGAGGACATCGCCCGGCACGCGGGCGTCGGCATCGGCACGCTCTACCGGCACTTCCCCAACCGCTACTGCCTGATGAACGCGGTCTTCCTCCGCGAGATCGACGCGCTCGGCGCGCGCGCCACCGAGTTGATGTCCGTCGACGACCCGACCGAGGCCCTCACCTCATGGCTGTACGCGATGGCGGCGCACTCCACCTTGTACCGCGGCATGGCCGCGGCCATCGGCGAGGCGTCCGACACGCAGATGCCCGCGTGCAAGTTGAAGCTGCGCGAGTCCGGCGGGCAACTCCTGACCCGTGCGCAGCAGGCCGGCGCCGTACGGGAGGACATCCGCATCGACGACCTGCTCAAGCTGACGTACGCGATCGTGCAGGCGGCGGAGAAGGACCCCACGGAGAAGAAGGGGGTCTTCGAGCGGCTCATGTCCCTCATGATGGACGGCCTCCGCACGAGGCCGTCCGCACCGGCATCAGCCGGGGAGCGTCCCACCGCGACGGCCGTGGCCGGCCCCGACGCGCACGCCACGCCCCACTGAGCGCGCGGCTTTCCGCGCCCCTGCGCAGGTTGCCCTCCTTTCACGGAAGGAGACCTGCGCAGGGGCGCGGGGCGCGGGGAACTACGCGGCAGGCCCACCAC
>NZ_JACEGK010000997.1:0-989 GCF_056859195.1 Streptomyces sp. NH27 | reverse complement strand
CGCTGAAACCGTCCGGTCGTTGGCGTTACTGTCGGTTCCGTGTTCGCTGCAGAACGTCGTCAGTTGATTCTGGAAATGGTGCGGGCTAACGGAGCGGTGTCGCTGCGGGAGCTCGCTCGGGTCGTCCAGACGTCCGAAGTGACCGTGCGCCGGGACGTACGGGCGCTGGAGGCGGAAGGACTGCTGGACCGCCGGCATGGCGGTGCGGTGTTGCCGGGTGGCTTCACCAGGGAGTCCGGCTTCCCGCAGAAATCCCATCTAGCGGCCGCGGAGAAGACGGCCATCGCCGATCTCGCGGCCGGCCTCGTCGAGGAGGGCGAGGCGATTGTGGTCGGAGCGGGTACCACCACGCAGGAGCTGGCCAGACGGCTGGCTCGGGTGCCCGGACTGACCGTGGTCACCAACTCCCTGCTGGTGGCCCAGGCGCTGGCACACGCCAACCGTGTCGAGGTGGTGATGACCGGGGGCACCCTGCGTGGCTCGAGCTACGGGCTGGTCGGCAGCGGAGCCGAGCAGTCGCTGCACGGGCTGCGGGTGTCCCGGGCGTTTCTGTCCGGCGCGGGGCTGACCGCCGAACGCGGTCTGTCGACGTCCAACATGCTCTCCGCGAGCGTGGACCGGGCGCTGGTGCAGGCCGCCGCGGAGGTCGTGGTGCTCGCCGACCACACGAAGCTCGGTACCGACACGATGTTCCAGACCGTGCCGACCGAGCAGATCACCCATCTCGTCACGGACGATCCCGAGCCGCATGACGAGCGGGCCGGTGCGGAGTTGCAGGCGCTGGCCGATCAGGGTGTGCAGGTGACGGTTGCCTCGCTGCCCGGGAGCGGGCCCTCCGCGGCGGTGGCCGCTGCCGCCACCGCGGACGGGCTCGCGTCCGGGCGCGGACTTCCCGGGCCGCGGCGGCACCATCCGCTGCGCGGCGCCCAGCCGTTGGGTGCCGCTGCCGCCGCCAACGGGGAGAGCCCCACGCCCCGGCTCGCCGACGT
>NZ_JACEGK010000996.1:0-989 GCF_056859195.1 Streptomyces sp. NH27 | reverse complement strand
GGCCACCGCCGTACGGGTTGCCGGGCGGGGGCTGGTTCGGCGGGGGCCGGCCGCCTGACGGTTTGTCGTACGGTGAGCCGCCGCCGGGCTGATCGCTACTCATGTGCCGAGTCAAACCCGCACGTCGCGTCACCGCCCGCGGGCAGGCGCCGATCGGAGTACGGTGCCGGGCGGCCTTACGACGTCGGGGACACGGCGCAGGTCACTACCCGCGGGCCACGAACGTGTGTGCCGCCTTGTCGTGCCAGCACTGCTTCCACGGCCGGTCGAACAGGCACCAGGCCACCCCGGCCACGCCGATCACCAGCAGGTTCAGCACGGTCCGCAGCAGCCAGCGGCGCGTGCTGGCGCCGAAGCCGGGCGGGAGCTGCGCCTCGATGTCCAGCACCCGCAGGCCGACCAGCCGCTTGCCGAGGGTCTGTCCCCACTTGGCGGTGGGCAGCACTTCGAGCAGCACCCCGGCGACGAGGAACGTGGCCAGCACGGCGCCGAGTTGGACCCCGGTGGTGCTGTCGATCAGCCAGACCTTGACCGTCTCCCCGGTCAACCGGGCCTGGTCCACCTTGTCCTTGGCGTGGTGGTAGGCCGCGGTGCCCAGCGGCACCGCGGCGACCGCGGTCACCGCGGCCAGTACCACCGCGTCCACCAGCCGCGCCAGGAACCGGCGGACCAGCCCGCCGGGCCGGTCCTGGCTCTGCGAGATCCCGAACGGGTCGCTCGCCGGCGGCCGCCACGGCACGACCCCGCCGTCGCCGCGGGCCAGGTCCTGCACCTGCTCGGCCCACGGCGGGGACGTCTGCGCGGCGGGTGCGGGCACGGGCACCAGGGGCGACGGCTGCGGCGCGGGCTGCGGCTGGAGAGGGGCCCGCTGTTGCAGAAACGGCTGCTGCCCGGCCTGGGCGAAGCCGGCGGCGGGCGGCGACTGGCGCTCCTGCGGCCAGGGCGGCGCGGACTGCGGTGCGCGCTCGTCGGCCGGGGCGGGGCCGGGC
>NZ_JACEGK010000995.1:0-994 GCF_056859195.1 Streptomyces sp. NH27 | reverse complement strand
TTGCTAGAGTGCCCGGGTTCGGGCGTGCCCGGGCGCTTGGACGGTAATGGGCGGGTAGTGCGCGCGAAGCGCGGGATGGGGGACGGTCGTGGGTCTGTTCGACGCGATCCGGGGCGAGTTCATCGACATCGTGGAGTGGACCGACGACAGTCGGGACACCATCGTGTGGCGCTTCCCCCGGCACGACAACGAGATCAAGATGGGCGCCAAGCTCATCGTGCGCGAGTCGCAGACGGCCGTGTTCGTCAACGAGGGCCAGATCGCCGACGTCTACCCGCCCGGCACGTACACGCTCCAGACCCAGAACATGCCGATCCTGTCCACGCTGAAGGGCTGGAAGTACGGCTTCGACTCGCCGTTCAAGGCCGAGGTGTACTTCGTCACGACCCGCCAGTTCACCGACATGAAGTGGGGGACGTCGAACCCGGTGATCGTGCGGGACGCCGAGTTCGGGATGGTACGGCTGCGGGCGTTCGGCTCGTTCGCCGCGAAGGTGGTGGACGCACCCGCGCTGCTGCGCGAACTGGCCGGTACCGACCCGCAGTTCCGCACCGAGGAGGTGCAGGAGTACCTGCGGCAGCTGATCGTCGGACGGTTGTCCAACGCACTGGCCGGCACGGGCGTGCCGGTGCTGGACCTGGCCACGCAGCAGGACGCGATCGGTGCCCGGCTGGGTGTGCAGCTCACCCAGGAGCTGGCGTCGGTCGGCATCTCGGTGCCTAAGTTCGTGATCGAGAACATCTCGCTGCCGCCGGAGGTCGAGGAGGCCATCGACACCCGCTCGCGGATGGGCATCGCAGGCAACCTCGACCAGTTCACGCAGTTCCAGGCGGCGAACGCGATCGGGGAGGCGGCCCGCAACCCGGGCGGCGCGGGCGAGGGCGTCGGCCTGGGCATCGGCATGGCGATGGGCCAGCGGATCGCCGCGGGGCTCACCCCGCAGGCCCCCGCCGCACCCGCACCTGCCGCCGCAGCACCCGCCTCCGCTCCGGCC
>NZ_JACEGK010000994.1:0-997 GCF_056859195.1 Streptomyces sp. NH27 | reverse complement strand
CGGGACACGGCCGCGCCGGGCGCAGCCGGGAGAACGTCGCGACGCGAGTGAAACCGCGGCACCGGGAAACCGCAACGCAGGGCAGCCAAGGCGCCGAGGAGGCAGGGAGTCACGTGACGGACGTACACCGCGTGCGGGTGGTCGCACCTGACGGGATCGAGCTGGACACCGCCGTGCACCACCCCGCGGCCGGCGCGTCCGAGGCATCCGGAACGTCCGGGGCCGGTCCCCGGGGCACGGTACTGCTGGTGCACGGCATCGCCGCCGACCTGGACGAGGGCGGGGCGTTCGCCCGGCTGGCCGAGCGGCTGGCCGGTGCGGGCCTGACCGCCGTACAGTTCAGTTTCCGCGGGCACGGCGGCAGCGGCGGCAGCCCGCAAGGGGTCACGATCGCCGGGGAGATGCTCGACCTGGAGGCGGTCGCGGCTTACGCCGCACGGGAGTTCCCGGGGCCGACGGCCGTGGTGGCGGCGAGCTTCGGCGCCGTCGCGACCGGGCTGTCGATGCCGTGGCTCGGCCGGCAACTGGCCCGGCTGGTGCTGTGGAACCCGGTGCTCGACCTGCGGCGGACCTTCCTCGAACCCGAACTGCCCTGGGGTCTGGCGAACTTCGGGCCGGCACAGCTGAAGAACCTTGCCGAGAAAGGGGAGTTGCTGTTGGGCGGCCGCTTCGCGCTGGGCCGGGTGCTGTTCGCGGAGATGGCGCACTACCGCCCGATCGAGTCGTACGCCGCCGGCAGCCCGCCCGCGCTGGTGGTCCACGGGGACCGGGACGGCTACGTCTCCTACCACATCGCCCGCCGGACCGCCGAGGCCCTCCCCGGCTGGGAGTTCCACCCCATGCCGGGCGCGGACCACGGCTTCCACACGCCCGAGCACGAGTCGGAGGCGGTCGAGGTGACCACGTGGTGGCTGACCAGGGGACTTGCGGAGCACGGCGGCCGGGCGTGATCCCCCCGGACGCCCCCTTCCACCACACCTGGTGGCCCATCCTGACC
>NZ_JACEGK010000993.1:0-1009 GCF_056859195.1 Streptomyces sp. NH27 | reverse complement strand
GGTGAGAACCGCGCGGGCAACTCCCCCTTGCCGGCCGACCCCGCAGCCGACAAAACCATCCCCGCCAGGACAGCTTCCTTTCAAGGAGCACCCGCAACCAACCCAGGGGCGCGTGGGGGTACCTCCCAGGCGAAGCTCTGGGGGAGAACGGCGCGAGAACCCCCCACCGGCAGGTGGTCCCGGAACCGACAGCACCACCCACCCCGGAGGGTCCACCCAGGCACAGCGCCAACGTCACACCTTGGACTTGTATCCGCGCCCCCACTGCAGCCCCCACCCGTAGAGCCGGTCGATCTCCGCCTGGAAGCCGTAGACGTACCGCACCTCGCGGTGCACGATCATCTCGTCCTTGCGGTTCTCGATCAGCACCACCGCGCACGACCGCGCCTGCGGCTCCCGCTCGGTGAGCGGGATCTCGATCCGCGGCCCGGAGCCGGGGAAGATCTCCACCTTCGCGTGGGTGCGGTCGAACGCGGGCGTGCCGTCGTAGATGTACACGAACACCAGCAGGCGCTTGAACTCCTCGCGCTTGTCGAAGTTGATGTACAGCGTCTCGCCCGAGGTGCCGCCGAACCGGTCGTCGCCGGTCATCTGGATGTACGGCGGCCCGTCCAGATCGCCGTGGAAGTCGCCGAGCGGCTGGACCACGCCCTTGGTGCCGTCGGTGAGTTCGTACATGCACGCCAGGTCCAGGTCGACGTTGACCATCGCCGGGCCGGCCGCCTGCACCACACGTGGCCTGAACACGTCGATCTGGCGGCGCAGGAAGCCGCCCCGGTCGGTCGCCCAGTCCCCGGAGTCGGACGGCCGCATCTGCCAGGACAGGTTCACCCGCATGTTGCCGACCGCGGCACCGTGTTTCGTCAGCGACAACTCGGGCCGCCGTTTGGTGAGTTCCACGCTGTGCGCGTTCGTCACGTCGAACTGCTCCGGGCCGTTGGGCCGCAGGAACCGCAACCAGGCCATTGTCGTCCGTCCTCCCCTGTCGCTCACTGCCGCAACTGCCCGC
>NZ_JACEGK010000992.1:0-1010 GCF_056859195.1 Streptomyces sp. NH27 | reverse complement strand
CTCCCACCGCACCCGCCCGGCCCGGCCGCCCAGCCCCCGGAGTCTGTCCGCATGAAACGCCACCTGATCTCGGCCGCCGACCTCACCCGCGACGACGCCATCCTCGTACTGGACACCGCCGAGGAGATGGCCCGCGTCGCCGACCGGCCGATCAAGAAGCTGCCCACCCTGCGCGGCCGCACCGTCGTGAACCTCTTCTTCGAGGACTCGACCCGCACCCGCATCTCCTTCGAGGCCGCCGCCAAGCGGCTGTCCGCCGACGTCATCAACTTCTCCGCCAAGGGCTCCTCGGTCTCCAAGGGCGAGTCCCTGAAGGACACCGCGCTCACGCTGGAGGCGATGGGCGCCGACGCGGTCGTCATCCGTCACCACTCCTCGGGCGCCCCGCACCGGCTGGCGACCTCCGACTGGATCAACGCGTCGGTGGTCAACGCGGGCGACGGCACCCACGAACACCCCACCCAGGCGCTGCTCGACGCGCTGACCATGCGCCGCCACCTGTCGGGCGCCGGCCGCGACCTCGACGGCCGACGGATCACCATCGTCGGCGACGTGCTGCACAGCCGGGTGGCCCGCTCCAACGTGCTGCTGCTCACCACCCTGGGCGCCGAGGTCACCCTCGTCGCCCCGCCGACGCTGCTGCCGATCGGCGTCGAGACATGGCCCTGCCGGGTCTCCTACGACCTGGACTCGGTGCTCACCAAGTCCGACGCGGTGATGATGCTGCGGGTGCAGCGCGAGCGGATGAACGCCGCGTTCTTCCCCACCGAGCGCGAGTACGCCCGCCGCTACGGCCTGGACGGGCTGCGGATGGCGGCCCTGCCCGAGCACGCCATCGTGATGCACCCCGGCCCGATGAACCGCGGCATGGAGATCACCGCCGAGGTCGCCGACTCGCCCCGCTGCACCGCCGTCGAGCAGGTCGCCAACGGCGTCAGCACGCGAATGGCCGTGCTGTACCTGCTGCTCGGCGGCTCCGAGCCGGCGATCGCCCCGGCCCGTACCGACAG
>NZ_JACEGK010000991.1:0-1022 GCF_056859195.1 Streptomyces sp. NH27 | reverse complement strand
GCCACCCCCTTGCCACGTTGCAGACCTACGTCTCCCACCTGCGCCGCGCGCTCGCCCTGGCCCGGGAACAGGGCGGCGGCCACGCCCGGCTCCGCCACCGCGCCCCCGGCTACGTTCTCGAAGTGGACCCCGAACTCGTCGACGTCTACCGGTTCGAGCGGCTCCTCGAACGCGGCCGTCGCTACGTCGCCGATCGCCGCTTCGACCTCGCCCGCGCCGACCTGACACAGGCGCTCTCGCTCTGGCGGGCCCAGCCGTACCTCGAACTCGTCTCCTACGGCCCCATCACGGACGAGATCGAACGCCTCGGACACCTGCGCCTGACCGCCCTGGAGGCGCAGGCCGACGCCTGTCTGGCCCTGGGCGACCCGGACTACCTGGTACGGGTGCTGTATCCGGAGGTCCAGCACAACCCCACCCACGAACGCCTGGTCGGCCAGCTGATGACCGGCCTGTACCACCTGGGCCGGCAGGCCGAGGCGCTGCGCCTGTACGAACAGACCCGCCGCCACCTCGCCGAGGAACTGGGCGTGGACCCTGGCGGCGAACTCCAGCGGGTACACGCGAACATCCTCCACCAGCGCCTCATCCTGCCCGAGCCACCGGCCCGGCCGGGGAGCGGGAAAACCGGCGTGGCCGGGGCGGACAGCAGGGGCCCGGCGGAGCCGAGCGGCCCGGGGCGGCCACGGGGAGCGGAGGCGTTCGCCGCCACCGCGGGCCCGACGGGGCCGGGACGGAGTGAACTGGACGCCGTGGACGGCTTGGTCGTCGGCATTGCCACGTTCTCCGGCATGAACACCGGCGGTGTCACGGGTTTCGGCAGCGCCGAGCACGCCGAGCACGCCGTGGACGAAGCGGCCGGCGCCGGGGCCGCGGGTGTCCCCGACGTCATCGGTGCCATGGGAGCCAGGGCCATCGCCGCCGAGTCCGCGGTGCACACCCTCGCGGGCCCGCCCGAGGCCGTGGTGGCGCACCCCGATGCCGTCGATCCGACCCCGCGTCCCCCCTTGCCGCCCCGCACC
>NZ_JACEGK010000990.1:0-1026 GCF_056859195.1 Streptomyces sp. NH27 | reverse complement strand
GGCTCGGTGAGGCTCGCGCCCGGGTGGGGCGTGGCGCCGGCCATCAGCCGGGCGGTCTGCTCGGGTGTGAGCCCCTGACCGTCGAAGTCCTCGGGCCCCGGCGGCGCCCAGAAGCCGCCGTTCGCGGTGATCGCCTCCGCCACCTCGCCGCCGCCCGGGAAGCTCGTCACGAACGACCCGCCCTCGACCGGCACGTTCGCGTCCACGAACACCACCCGGGTCAGCCGGTCACCGATCCGCCCCGCGGCCTGGCCGACCGGGATGCCCGAGTAGCTGTGCCCGACCAGGACCACGTCCCGCAGGCCGCCGTCCTCGACCGCGCCGACGATGTCCCGCACGTGGGCCTGCTGCCCGGCAGGCTCCTCGCCGCTGCGCTCCGCGACTCCGGTAAGGGTCAGCGGGTGGGCGCCATGGCCCGCCGCGCGCAACCGCGCCGCCACGTCGTCCCACGCCGATGAACCGAGCCAGGCACCTGGCACAAGTACGAATTCCGTCATGCCAACAACCTAGCCGAGGGGTCCGACATCGGCCGCGCGTCTCGAAGTCGCATGGCCGCAAGTCGTCTGCCGGGGAGCGGGGTTCAGTAGACCAGCGCCTGCACGCCGTCCTTGGTGATCTCGCTGACGAACACCTGCGCGCCCGCGATCCGTACACCATCCATGACGTCGCGCTCGGTGATGTCGCGGCGGGTCGCGCACTGGGTGCACAAGGTGACCTGGCCGCCGGCCAGTACGGCGTCGAGCAGGTCGGGCAGCGGTGCGGAGTGCGGGAGTTCGAACTCCGCGGCTCGCCCGGGCAGGGCGAACCACGAGGACTCACCGGTCAGCCAGAGCGACACTTCCACCCCACTGGCCACGGCGACCGCGGCCACGGTGAACGCCTGCGAGCACCGCTCGGGCGCGTCCGCGCCGGCCGTCACCTTGATCACGACTTTATTTGTCATACGAGCACTCTAAGCGGTGATATAAAGCAGATCCGCGTGGATCGTTAGCGTGTACACATATGTGCCTGGGGGGGCTTGGGTGG
>NZ_JACEGK010000989.1:0-1029 GCF_056859195.1 Streptomyces sp. NH27 | reverse complement strand
GACGGTCGACCTGGCCGACCCGCGGGTGCGGGTGGACCTGCTGACGCCGGGCGCGGTGGCCGCCCGTGCGCCGGTGTCGCAACTCGCCGACGCCGCAAGTGCGGTGGGCGCCGTCAACGGCGACTTCTTCAACATCACCGAGGAGCACGCCGGCGTCACCCCGACCGGCTCCTCCGACGGCCCGGAGATCTCCTCGGGCCGGGCGCTGAAGGCCGCGGTGCCGGACTCGCAACGGTTCGGCCCGGCGATGCCGCCCGGCGTGACCACGCGGGACGTGTTCGGGGTCGGCGTGGACCGCAGGGCCCGGCTGGATCGGCTCACCCTGGTCGGCAGCGTCCTTACCCGGCAGGGCAGTTACCCGCTCGGCGGCTTCAACCAGTACGCGCTGCCCGAGGGCGGCATCGGCGCGTACACCGCCGGATGGGGCACCGTCTCCCGAGAGCGCGCCGTCTGCGGCTCCGACACCTCCCGCGCCGCGGCGTGCAGCACCGACACCTACGAGGTGACTGTGCGCCGCGGCCGGGTCACCGCCGTGGCCGACGCACCCGGGCAGGGCGCGATCGAGCCGGGCAGCACCGTGCTGGTCGGGCGGGACGCGGGCGCGGACACCCTGCGCACGCTGCACGTCGGTGACCGTGCGGACGTCGGTGAGCGCCTCGCCCCGACCGCGTCGCACGTGCCGTACGCCTTCGCGGTGGGCGGCTTCCCGGTGCTGCGCGACGGCGCCCCGCTGCCCGGGCTCGACGCGAAAACGGCCGCGGTGCGGACGGCCGCGGGCTTCGGCGACCACGGACGCACGCTCTACCTGCTCGCGCTCGACGGCACCGCGGCCGCCGACCCGGGCCTGACCGTCGCCGAGGTCGCCGACGTGATGCGGCGGGCGGGCGCCGACGACGCGGTCAACCTCGACGGCGGCGGCTCCACCACGCTGGTCACCCGCGCCCCGGGCGACCCGGCCGCCACGGTGCGCAACACCCCCTCGGGCGTCGCCGAGCGCCCTGTCGCCAACGCGGTCGGGGTGTTCAGCAC
>NZ_JACEGK010000988.1:0-1040 GCF_056859195.1 Streptomyces sp. NH27 | reverse complement strand
CCGGTGGGGGAACCGCCCTCTTTCACGTCACGCCACGGCGTTCTTGCCGCCGCTCACTGCCGGAGCACGATCTCCCGGAAGACGCTCGCGCTGACCGACAGGCCGTCGCCGAACGGCGCGTCCATGTCCCAGATCAGGAAGAGCAGGAACGCGATGAGCGCACTGAACAGTCCGGCAAGGAGCAACTCCCTTCCGGAGCGCCGGATCTGGAGCGTGAAGATCAGCCCGACCGTCACCAGCGCGCCGGTGATCAGGCCGAACCACACCATCCCCGGCATCGTGGACCCGAGGTTCTGCCCGCGGGTCGTCCTGGCCTGATCCGCGGCGGTGACCTGGTCCAACAGCGGCTGGTACGCCTGCTGGCCGAGGTCGCTCTTCGGGTCGTACTGCGTGACGTCGGTGCGCACCTTGTTCATCAACTGCGTTGCCCTGGACGACAGTTCGTCATGACTGCGCATGTACGGCCACTCCTTGTCGGCCACGTAGGAGGCGTACGCGTCCACGTCCGCGCGCACCTGGTCCCGTACGCCGGCCGGGTAGACCTGCACCCGGGCCTTGATCTCGTGCAGGGACTGCGCCTCGGCGAGTACGTCCGCCTGCGCGCTACCGCGGCCCTCCCACACGCCCGCGATGGCCAGGCCGAGCACGATCGCGTAGACCACGCCGATCATCATGACCATGTACTCGATGACGTCCGGGGTCTCGGACGGGTCGTCGTCGACGGTGATCCTGCGCTGCCTGAGCACCACGACGCTGATCACCACGGCGCACACCGCGGCCATCGCGATGACCAGCACCAACCACTGTGACATGGGTGAACTCCCCCTCTTTCGCTAGCGGTTCCGGCGGTAGGTGTTGGAGCCCGGCCGCAGTACGGCCACGGCGAGCAGGGCGGGCACGGTGGTGAGCAGCATCGTCTCCATCACGGTCCGGGTGTGCCGCGTCGGCTTGCGCACGGCCTGGGGTGCGGGGGTCGGCCACGCCGCGGGCTGCGGCGGTGCGGCGGCGGGACTCGGGGTGGATTTCGAGGTGGGGGTGGG
>NZ_JACEGK010000987.1:0-1041 GCF_056859195.1 Streptomyces sp. NH27 | reverse complement strand
TTCCACGGCCCGCACCAGGCCGGCATCACGCAGGCCGTGCAGCAGTCCAGTGTCTTCCTGTCCTTCGACGTCACCGCGGCCGACCGGCGGGAACTGGTCGAGTTGCTGCACACCGTCACCGACCGGGCGCGGTTCCTGACCACGGGCGGCACCCCGGCGGCGCTGGGCATCACCGACTCGCCCTCGGACAGCGGCACGCTCGGCCCCCAGGTCCCGCACGACGGCCTGACGGTGACGGTCGGGGTGGGCGCGTCGCTCTTCGACGGCCGGTTCGGGCTGGCGGACCGCAAGCCGCTGCGGCTGACCGCGATGCCCGCGTTCGAGGACGACGACCTCCAACCGGACTGGTGCCACGGCGACTTGAGCCTCCAGCTCAGCGCGCCGCACCCGGACACGGTGCTGCACGCGCTGCGCGACATAGCCCGGCACACCCGCGGCGGCATGCAGGTGCGCTGGCGGATGGACGGCTTCACCAGCCCACCCCGGCCCACCGGCACCCCCCGCAACCACCTCGGCTTCAAAGACGGCACCGCCAACCCGGACATCACCGACCCGGCAGTCGCCAAACGGCTGCTGTGGACCGGCGGCAACGGCGAGCCCGCCTGGACGACCGGCGGGTCCTACCAGGTGGTGCGGCTGATCCGGATGCTCGTCGAGTTCTGGGACCGGGTCTCGATCACCGAGCAGGAACGGATGCTCGGCCGGGCCCGGGACACCGGCGCCCCGCTCGACGGCGGACACGAGTTCGACACGCCGAAGTTCGCACAGGACCCGATGGGCGACGTCATCCCGCTGGACAGCCACATCAGGGTGGCCAACCCGCGCACCGCACAGAGCGCCGACTCCCGCATCCTGCGCCGCGGCTACAACTACGACCACGGCATGGACAGCGACGGCAACCTCGACATGGGGCTGATCTTCATCTGCTACCAGCAGGACCTGGAACGGCAGTTCACCGCCGTGCAGAAACGGCTGGCCGGCGAACCACTGGTCGACTACATCACCCCGTTCGGCGGCGGCTACTTCTTCGCACTGCCCGGC
>NZ_JACEGK010000986.1:0-1042 GCF_056859195.1 Streptomyces sp. NH27 | reverse complement strand
GTTCTTGAGTCAGCTCAAGAACAGTCGCAGCCCGGCATCCGCGTCATCGGCGTCGAACCGGAGACCGCCGACGTGGTCAGCCGCAGCCTCGAAGCGGGCTCACCGCAGAAGCAGCCCACGGCCAAGAGCGTCGCAGACGGCCTCGCCGCACCGGTCTGCGGCACCCACAACTTCGACCTCATCCGCCAGTACGTCGACCAGATGGTCCGCGTCAGCGAGAGCTCGATCGCGGAAACCACCCGGCTCGTCATGTCGCGGACGAAACCGGCGCTGGAACCCGCCGCAGCAGCTCCGCTCGCCGCCCTGTACGAAGGCAAGGTCGAACTGCGAGGGCTGACCGCGAGCGTGATCAGCGGCGGCAACCTCGACGTATCGAGGCTGCTCCAGGCCTGAGAGGGGTCCCGTTAGCCGTTGTCGCGGATGACGACGGTGTGGACCATCTTGTCGGCCCAGGTCTGCCGCTTCTCGTCCCAGAGGGGCCAGAGGAAGCCGAGGCAGCAGGGAAGCGTGTCGAGGCCGTGGAGGATGCGGCGGCCGAAGGCGCGCCCGAAGCCGAGGGCGGAACCGTCCGCCTCGCGCAGGAGACGGATGCCGACGATGCGCTTGCCGGGGGTCTGCCCGGTGCGGCCCTCGCGGTAGGAGAGGAAGAGGAAGGCGGCGAGCGACAGCAGGGCGCCGACGAGCATGAGCATGGCCGAGCTGGTGGGCACGCTCGGCGTGGTGCACTCGGACCGCGGGATGTCGTGGTCGTCGCAGGTGTTCCACGCGTCGATCAGCTTGCTCGCGAACCGGCCGTAGCCGGCGAAGAACAGGCCGCTCGGTATGAGGTTGAACATCAGGCCGTCCAGCAGCATGGCGCCGAGGCGGGCGCCCCAGCCGGCCGGCGGCGGCATGCCGGGCGGGAGGTTGCCGGGGGCCGGGTAGCCGTACGGGCCCGCCTGGTAGCCAGGACCGGCGCCGTAGGGCTGGCCGGGCTGGGGGTAGGCCGGCGGCGGGCCGCCCTGGGGATACGGACCCGGCCCGTACGGCGGCTGCCCGTAGG
>NZ_JACEGK010000985.1:0-1070 GCF_056859195.1 Streptomyces sp. NH27 | reverse complement strand
CATGCCGCCGGGGCCCGGACCCACGCCTGCGCCCGCCCCGGTCCAGCGGCAGGCGGACCGCGAGCGCGCCGCTGCCAGTCCGGCACCCGGCCGCGGTACGCCCGGCGGCGGCAGCGTCCCGACCCCTGCGGCTCCTCCCGCGGCGCCCGATGCCGGCACTACCACGAACGCTTCGACTTCCCTTCCGGTGGCCCCCGTTCAGCGGAGGGCCGCACCATCGCAAGGTCCCGGCAGCCGCCGTACCGGGCTCGGCGCACCCCTCCAGGGACCCGGCCCCGTGCACCCGGTGCCCCAGGTCCAGCGGCGGGCGGCCGCCGCCACTCCCCCGGCGAGCCCGGCCGGTCCGGCGCCCGCGCGGACTTCCGCGGGCAGCAGCGGCTCCGCACCCGCACCCGTACGGCCCGCCGGGCAGGGCCCGTCTCCCGCGCCCTCGGCCACCACCGGTTCAAGTCCCCTGCGCTCTACCGCTGTTCAGCGCAGCACCGCCGCCCCGACGACACCGACGAAGCCAACGCTGACGACCCCGGTGACCGGGCTCGGAGCGCCCAAGTCCGCTGCCCAGCGCCCGGCTTCCGCACGTCCGGTCCCCACTCCGCGCGGGACGAACGCGGAGCCCGTGCCGCGCGGGCCCTCGGCCGCGCCGTCCGGTACGACGCCCGCGGGACCTGACGTCGTCCAGCGCCGGACCGCGGCCGGGGCGACACCCATCACCGGGTTGGGCGCACCCGTGCCGCCTCCCGGTCACACCGCACGTCCCGTTTCGGCGGCCCCCGTTCAGCGGACGACAGCCGTCACCAGTCCCGGTGCGAAGCCGGCCGCGGCACAGCCCGCCGGCACCGGCTCCACCTCGCCGACGCGCTCCACCGGATCACGGGCAGCCGCTGCTCCTGGCGGCTCGGCCCCGCGGCAACGGCCGTTGCTCGGCGCCCCGATGTCCGCGCCGCCGCCCGGTGCGGCGCCGCTCACCGGACGCTCGGTGCAGAGGTCCGCAGCAGTGCGGCCGACCACCCCGCAGGCGAGCTCAACCGCGCCCGCCGGACGGGGCGTTATGACCCCGTCCCGGGCAACCC
>NZ_JACEGK010000984.1:0-1080 GCF_056859195.1 Streptomyces sp. NH27 | reverse complement strand
GACGTGCCGGGCGCGCAGCCGGGGGCGGCCGACGCGGCCGGGGGGCATGGTGCGGACCGCGAGGACGCGCAGCCGCCGGTCGAGGTAGGCCACGTCGATGGCGAATCGCATCCGGACGGTGTGGATGCTGGACGCGGGGGTGAGCAGCAGCGCGCCGTCGAGCCCGTCGCGGCCCAACAGGCCCCGGGTACGGGCGCGGTAGGAGGCGGCGACCCGCAGTGCCACCTCGGTGCCGGGCGTGCGCAGCAGGCCCTCGCCGTCCCGCCAGCGTCGGCGCATGGTCCGTCCCCTCCCCGCATGCGGTCCGTCCCCTCCCGAACGGCGCGACCGCCCGTGTACGGTCGGCCCGGTGCATGTCTATCTGATCGTGGGCGCCGCCGTCTGGGGAATAGCGAGCGGGCTGCTTCTGCCGCGCGCCGCCTACCGGTTGACGGTCCCCGCCGACGAGCCCTGGGCGGCGGCCTGTCCCGCCGGGCACACGGTCGGCGGCTGGCTCGGCCCGGCCCGCTGCGAGCAGTGTCCCGAAGGGGAACGGCGCTACGGACCCGGTTACGGTGCCGCGCTCGGCTGCGCGCTGGTGTGCGCGGTGCTCGCCTGCCGGGTGGGCGGACATCCCGAACTCGCCGTCTGGCTGCTGCTGGTGCCGGTCTGCGGCGTCCTCGCCCGGGTCGACCTCGCCGTCTTCCGGCTGCCCGACGTCCTCACGCTCCCCGCGCTCGGGCTCACCGCACTCCTGCTGGGCGGCGCGGCCCTGCTGCCCTCCCACCACGGCTCCTGGACCCGCGCCCTGATCGCCGCGGCGGTCCTCGGACTCCTCTACGCCGTGCTGTTCTTCGTCAACCCGGCCGGCATGGGCTTCGGCGACGTGAAACTCGCGCCGACCCTCGGGCTCGTCCTCGGCTGGTACGGCTGGGGTGCCGTGATCACCGGCACGTTCGCCGGGTTCGTCCTCGGCGCCCTCGTCGGACTCGTCCTCATCGCCACCCGCCGTGCCACCCGCAAGACCGCGATGCCCTTCGGCCCGTTCATGCTCGTCGGCGCCCTGACCGCAGTGCTTCTGGTGCCCTGACCGGCCAGGGC
>NZ_JACEGK010000983.1:0-1084 GCF_056859195.1 Streptomyces sp. NH27 | reverse complement strand
CCTCCAACCGGGCCAGCGGGGCGCCCAGGCAGAAGTGCACGCCGTGGCCGAAGGCGAGGTGCTCGGGGCCGGGCGCGGTGCGGGTGAGGTCGAACTGCCCGGCCGTCTCGCCGTGCCAGTCGGGATGCCGGTTCGCGGCGGCGTACGCGGCGAGGATCGCCTCGCCGGTCGCGATCACCTGCCCGTCGGGCAGCGTGATGTCGCGGATCGCGAACCGCATCGGCAGGTTCTTCACCGCCGGCTCCAGCCGCAGCGTCTCCTCCACGACCGAGGACCAGTCCGAGCCGCCGGACCGGACCAGCGCCAGCTGGTCCGGGTGGGTCAGCAGCGCGGCGATCGCCTGGTCGAGGAGGTTGACGGTGGTCTCGTAGCCGGCGCTGATCATCAGCAGCAGGGTGTCGCGCAGTTCGGTCTCGTCCAGCGCCGAGCCGTCGCCCTCCTCGTCGCGCGCGGCGATCAGCAGAGAGGTCATGTCGTCGCCGGGCGTGGTGCGCTTGGCGGCGATCAGGTCGTCCAGCACCCCGTACAGGCGGAGGGTGTTGGCCATCGCCTCGTCGGGGGTGAGGGTGGTGGAGAAGACCCCGTCCACCACGGTGCGGAAGCCCGCCTGCTGCTCCTCGGGCAGGCCCATCAGATGGCTGATCACCTGGATCGGGATCGGGTAGGCGAACAGCTCGCGCAGGTCCGTGGGCGTGCCGGGGGCATCCTGGGCCAGCTCGTCGAGCCGGTCGAGCAGCGAGGTGACGATCTGCTCGACCCGATCGCCCAGCGCGGCTATCCGGCGGGCGCTGAAGGCCGGTGAGACCAACCGGCGCAGCCTGCGGTGGTCGCCGCCGTACGCGGTGAACATGTTGTGCACCGACACCCACAGCGCCAGCGGCCAGGTCGCGACCGCGTGGTCGTAGGCCGGCCAGTGCTGCCGGGCGTCCTTGGAGACGTCGGGGCCGGTCAGGAGCTGCTTGAGCAGGGTCGGGTCGGGGACGGCCCAGGCCGGTACGCCGAGGATGTCGACGCGCGCGGCGGGGCCTTGGGCGCGCAGCTTCTCGTGCTCGGAGTCCGGGTCGGAGCCGGTGGGGTCCAGGAC
>NZ_JACEGK010000982.1:0-1087 GCF_056859195.1 Streptomyces sp. NH27 | reverse complement strand
GCCGGGGGAGGGGACCTTGAGGCGCCGATTCGTCACGGTGGGTGAGAGGCGGGAAGCGTTCTGCGGCGCGGCGAAAGGCGCGGAGGGCAGGACGAAGCCCCCGATCACGGGGGAACAATCGGGGGCTCCGTGTCTGCCGAGCGGCTGCTCCGAGCCGCTGGTTGAAAACGTAATCTCTGGATACCCGGCCGGTCAAGCGATCACGAGGGCCCGTTCATGACGAAATCGCGCGCGGTCACCGATCACACCCGATCGCCTGCTGACCGCATTCGACCGGATCCGGTCCGGTCGAACGGTTCCGCAGCGGGCAGACATCGGATGGTCACTTTCCGTAGCGATTCGCGGGGTTCGGGCTCTGCGTCGAGCGCGCCGCCGGGCCCGGCGTGAACCGGTAGCCGCCGTTCTGATCCTGGTGGACCAGCAGGTCGGCGTACGGGCGGGTCGGGTCGGCGGCGAAGTGCGCGTCCTCGGCGGCGGTCCAGCCGGTCCAGAAGCGGGTCAACTCCGGCCCGTCCCGGCGCAGTCCGCGCCGCCGCGCCTCGGCCGGCTCGACCTCCAGCCACAACACCAGCGTGAGGTACGGCCGCAGTGCGGCCCGGCCGGTGCCGACCCCTTCCAGCACCACGTACGGCGCCGCGTCCACCATTTGCTCGCCCTCGAACCGCCGCGCGTGCCAGTCGTAGACCTCGTGCACCGCGGGGCGGCTCGCGCCGAGCGGGTCGAGTACCTGCGTCGCGAGCCGGTCCGTCCACCCGAACGGCTGCTCGTGCGTGGCCAGATCGTCCGTATGTACGATCGGGCTGCCGCCGAGCGCCGCCGCGAGTTCCGCTGCCAGGGTCGTCTTTCCGGCGCCCGCGTGACCGTCCACCGCGATGAGCCGCGTCCGGCCGCACGACGGTGCCAGGCCGTTCATCCCTGCGGCCGTCTCCGCCAACGTCATTTCCGCCACCCTGTGACCATACGGCTCCCCTCGCCGAGCCGCCCCAGGTGCCCCCCGCGCCCCTGTTCGGCGGTCTCTTCCGGTGCGGGGCCGAAAACGATGGACGTCTTTGCGGCGGGGCGCGGCGGAGCCGTTTCACGTAGGGGG
>NZ_JACEGK010000981.1:0-1089 GCF_056859195.1 Streptomyces sp. NH27 | reverse complement strand
GAGTTGGAACGCATTGGTGGGTACAGCGTTGTGCGGCGGCTCGGCGAGGGCGGCATGGGGGTGGTGTGGCTGGCCCGGTCCCGCGGCGGGCGGCTGGTGGCGGTGAAGGTGGCCCGCGCGGAGCTGGCGGCGGACGCGGTGTTCCGGGAGCGGTTCCGGGCGGAGGTGGCGGCGGCGCGCAGCGTCGGGGGGTTCCACACCGCGCAGGTGGTGGACGCGGACCCGGAGGCGGAGGCGCCGTGGCTGGCGACCGCGTACGTGGCGGGGCCGACGCTCGCGCGGTTGGTGGCGGAGCAGGGGCCGATGGACGAGGAGCGGCTGCGCGGGCTGGGGGCGGCGCTCGCGGAGGCGTTGCAGGCGATCCACCGCTGCGGGCTGGTGCACCGGGATCTGAAGCCGGCGAACATCGTGATGGCCGAGGACGGGCCGCGGGTGCTGGACTTCGGTATCGCCCGGGCGGTGGAGAACACCCGGCTGACGGTGACGGGTACGGCGTTCGGCACCCCCGGGTTCCTCGCGCCCGAGCAGGCGGAGGGTCGCGAAGTCGGGCCTTCCGCCGACGTGTTCGCGCTCGGCGCGGTACTGGTCGCGGCCGCGGGCGGCTCCGCGTTCGGCGGCGGCACGCCGGTCGCGCTGATGTACCGCTCGGTGCACCACGAGGCCGATCTCAGCGCGGTGCCCGAGCCGCTGCGGCCGATCGTGGCGGCCTGCCTGGACAAGGACCCGGGGCGCAGGCCGGATACGGAACGGCTGCTGGACTGGTTCGACCCGGCGGGCGGACCGGACGCCGGAGGGGATGGTGGGCCGGACGGTCGGCCGGACGCCGGACCGGAGCCGGCCGCCACGGGTGGTCCGCACGGCCCGGTCGCCGACGCCGCTGCCGCCGCACCCGTCCCGCCGGTTCCCCCGATGCCCGGCTACGCCCCTGCGCCCCCGGTGACCCCTGCGCCCTTGGCCCCGCAGCCGCCCTCGCCGTACGCACCGCCCTCGCCGTACGCCCCGGCGGCCGGTTACGGGTACGCCGCGCCGCCGTCGTTCTCCGCTCCCGACCCGACGCCCGTCCCGACGCCCGTCCCGACCCCGGCCCCG
>NZ_JACEGK010000980.1:0-1101 GCF_056859195.1 Streptomyces sp. NH27 | reverse complement strand
CTCCCGGGGCCCGCAGGTCACCGGACCTACGGCTCCCCGCGGCCCGCCGCCGCTCCGGTTACCGGTCTCATCGCCGCCTGCCGGACAGTGGCCTGCTGAGACCGACCGGCAGCGACCCGCCGAGGCCCCCGGCCGGGCTCAGCGGGTGTCGGCGAGGCGGTCGAGGAGTTCGGTGAGGCGCTTGGTGACCGTGGAGCGGTCGCCGTCGGTGAGGGCCGAGCCCATGCCGACCGCGACCGCGCCGGCTGCGACCCAGTCGGGCGCCGCGCTGACCGTTATGCCGCCGATGGGCAGGAGCGCGGCCTGCGGGATGATCGCGCGGACGTCCAGCACCCAGCCCGGGGTGTAGGCGGTGGCCGGGTAGAGGGTGAGCGCGTCGGCGCCGAGTTCCATCGCACGGACCACCTCGGTGGGCGTGGCGACGCCCGGGAAGACCGGCACACCGTAGCGGTGGCCGGTGCGCAGCACCGCCTCGTCGAGGTTGGGCGACAGCAGGAAGCGCGCGCCGGCCTCGATCGCCATCCGCGCGGAGACCTCGTCGAGCACGGTGCCCGCGCCGATCACGGCGTCGTCGCCGACCTCGCGGACCAGCGTGGTGACGGCTTCGAGGGCGAACGGCGTGGTGAGGGAGATCTCCAAGGTGGTCAGCCCGGCCGACAACAGCGTGTCCGCGGTCGCGGCGGCCTGGTCGTAGCTCTCGCTGCGGATGGTGGCGAATACCCGCTGGGCCAGTGCGGCCCGGGTGATCTCCCAGCGGTACACGGCAGTCGGTCCACCTTCCGGCGTGGGTGCCGCGCGCGGGTCGTGCGGCACTGCGGGATACACGTGATCCAGACGCTACCTGCCGGGCGGTGCCGCGATGGGTGCCGGCGGGTGAGCTGTCACCGCACCGTGACATGAGGGGGGCATGAGACCCGAGGTGCGGGGCGGTCCGACCGCGCCCGCGCCCCGCCCGCGCGGCGGCGGGACCGCGAACAACCCGCGCACCGCGGGCCCGTTGGGCCGTACCCCGCACGGCCTTCGCCTGCCGTCCGCGCACACCCTCGCCTGCCGCGCACGCGCCCCGCGCCCGACCACGCCACGCCCCGCACCGCACCGCAC
>NZ_JACEGK010000979.1:0-1105 GCF_056859195.1 Streptomyces sp. NH27 | reverse complement strand
CACCGAGACCGCCCGCCGGCGGGACCGGACTCCCGCTGGACATGGAGAAGTTGCTGGCCGCCCGGCTGCACGCGGTGAAGGTCCGCCCGTACCTGGCCGACGCGCTCTTCGCGCTGCACGTGGTCGAGGACCGTTCGGTGCCCACGATGGCGGTGGACGCGCACTGGCGCTGCTACGTCTCACCCGGCTTCGTGGCGCGCACGCCGATGGAGGAACTGGCCGGCGTGTGGGTGCACGAGGTCTCCCACCTGCTCCGCGACCACCACGCGCGCGGCGAGCGCTACGCGCGCGAGCACGAGGAGTACGGCCCGGGGGAGTGCAGCGGGACGGGGGCGCCCCAGGCCGAAAGCTTGGGGAGGCTGCGGCGGAACATCGCCGCCGACTTCGAGATCAACGACGACATCTACGGCGACGGCCTCCCCCTGCCCACCGGTGCGGTGCTGCCGTCCCTGCTGGGGCTGACCGACGACCTGCTGATGGAGGAGTACCTGCGGATGTCGTCGCTGTCCGGGGCCGCGGCGGACCTGGCCTGGCTGGACTGCGGCAGCGGCGCCGACGGCCACGAACGGCCGTGGGAGCTGGGGCCCGACGGGGCGCACGGGCTCAGCAGGCAGCAGCGGGACGCGGTCCGTTTCCGGGTCGCCGAGGCGATCAAGGGCCGGCCGGGCAGCGCTCCGCAGGGGTGGCGCCGGTGGGCGGACGAGGCGTTCCATCCGCCGCAGCCCTGGCGGCAGTTGCTGGGGGCGGCGGTCCGGTCGGCGGTGAGCGCGCCGGGGGTGGGCGGCGACCACAGCTACCGCCGCCCGTCCCGTCGCTCGGCCGGTGTCCCCGGGGTGCTGCTGCCGAGCCTGCGCCGTACACCACCCCGGGTGTGCGTCGTGATCGACACCTCCGGGTCGGTGAGCGACGCCGAACTGGGCAGCGCGCTGCTGGAGGTGGCGGCGATCTCGCGCGCGGTGGGCGGAAGGCGCGACCTGGTCTCGGTGATCTCCTGCGACGCGGCTGCCGGGATCGCCGTCCCCATCTGCCGCGCCGAGCACATCGAACTGGTCGGCGGCGGCGGAACCGACCTGCGCTCCGGCTTCGCCCAGGCGCTGCGCTCCCG
>NZ_JACEGK010000978.1:0-1116 GCF_056859195.1 Streptomyces sp. NH27 | reverse complement strand
GAAGGCAGCAGCCTCCAGACCCCGTTCATGTCCGACCTGGTGACCCTCGCCGACCCCACCTCGCCGTTCAGCTTCCTCAACCACCTCAAGCAGTGCGGCCGGTTGTACCCCTTCTACATCCGCGAGAACTTCTACCCGCTGCGCGAGGAGTTCAACGACTACTGCCGGTGGGCCGCCGCCCGCCTGTCCTCGGTGCGCTTCGGACGCACCGTGACCGAGGTGGTCCACGACGAGCGCCGCGCGATGTACGAGGTGCGGACGGCGAACGGCGAGACGTACCACGCACCCCGCCTGGTGCTGGGCACCGGCGCCCCACCCCACCTACCGCCTGCGGTGGACGGTCTCGGCGGCGACTTCCTGCACAGCTCCCGCTACCTGGAGGCGAAACCCGGGCTCCAGGACAAGCGCAGCATCACGATCGTCGGCAGCGGGCAGAGCGCCGCCGAGATCTACTACGACCTGCTCCAGGACATCGACGCCCGCGGCTACCACCTCACGTGGGTGACCCGCTCCCCCCGCTTCTTCCCGCTCGAATACACCAAGCTCACCCTGGAGATGACCTCCCCGGAGTACATCGACTACTTCCACGCGCTGCCCGGCCCGGTCCGCGACACGCTCAACAGCACGCAGAAGAGCCTGTACAAGGGCATCGACTCCGATCTGATCAACGCGATCTTCGACCTGCTCTACGCCAAGAGCCGCCGCGGCAAGGTCCCCACCCGCCTGCTCACCAACACCTCGCTGGACAGCGCCGGCCACGACCCGGCCACCGGCACGTACACCCTCGGGCTGCGCCAGCACGAGCAGGACCGCGCCCACACCCTCACCACCGAGGGCCTGGTACTGGCCACCGGCTACCGCTACCAGGTGCCGAAGTTCCTCGACCCCGTCCGCGACCGCATCCGCTGGGACGACCAGGGCCGTTACAACGTCAGCCGGGACTACGCGATAGACGTCACCGGCCGCGGCATCTACGTCCAGAACGCCGAGTTGCACACCCACGGCTTCGCCACCCCCGACCTCGGTATGGCCGCCTACCGCAACTCCCGCATCATCCGCCACCTGCTCGACGGCGAGGAGCCGTACCGGGTGGAAACAGCCATCGCCTTCCAGGAG
>NZ_JACEGK010000977.1:0-1122 GCF_056859195.1 Streptomyces sp. NH27 | reverse complement strand
CCATGGCCTTCGGCGTGGGGGTGCCCCCAGGCCGCAAGGCGGCCGGAAGCCCTCGTAGTGGGCCTACTCGGGCTTTCGGCCAACGCTGGGGGCACTCCCCCTGGCTACGCCGGGGGTGCCCCCACCCGCCGAAGGTAGGGGGAGGACGCGCGTGCCAGGGCGGCGAGCGGGGCAAGCCTTGCCGGGAGGGGCGCTAGTTGTTGCCGTGTACCGGGCCGACCCGCAGGTTCTGGACCGAGGAGCCGACGCACTCCTGCTTGTTCCAGGGGATGTTGATGGACTCCTTCTGGTTCGGCGGGTAGACGCGCAGGGTCGGCACGGTGGTCAGGTCGCACTGGGCGGCGGAGTAGCCGCCGACCCCGTTGACGGTCTGCGTGTCGGCGTACGCGTGCGCGCCCGGGATCAGCGTGACCCTGGTGGCGGGGGTGCCGCCGGTGCGCTCGGCCGCCTTGCCGAGCTGGGTGTTGTGGATCTTCACGAAGGACACACCGGGGTAGCCGGAGAGGGTGCAGGGCGAGGAGCCGGTGTTCTGGAAGACGATCTGGAAGCCCGTGCTGCCGGCGCCGTTGGAGAAGCCGGAGGCGCTGGCCGACAGCTGGTTGGTGGTGCAGCCGGGCACGGAGGTGCCGGCCGACGCGGTGCTGCCGGACCCGCCCGATCCGCCCGATCCGCCCGATCCCGCGGAGGTGCCGCCGACGGTGGCCGGGTCGGCGGTCTGCCCGTCCGCCGAGTCGTCGCCGGGCGCGGACGCCGACCCGGACGGCGCCGAGGTGGCGGAGGAGGACGAGGACGAGGCGGAGCCGGACGAGTTGTTGTCGTCCGGCCCGCACGCCGTGAGCGCGAAGCCGGCGGTGGCGAGCATGACGACGAGCGTTCCGGTCCGGACGGTCCTGGTGCGCATGGTCCTTGCCTTTCCTGTGCGATCACTGAGGCGTGTGGTGCGCCTTCGTTGATCGTGTACCCACAGAACCGGCCGTGTCAGCGCCCATTGGTATGCCGTTACGCCCCGGGGACACAACGGGTCATCCCCAGCGACATTCACCCGACAATCGTCACGGACGCGTCGGCCGCCGCCCGCCCGGTGTCAACAGTCCTGCGAACGGCCCGGCGCCGGCCCGGAAA
>NZ_JACEGK010000976.1:0-1125 GCF_056859195.1 Streptomyces sp. NH27 | reverse complement strand
GCACTGGCAGAGTCGGGTCCGACGGGATCAGGGTCGGTGAAGGGGGCGGACAGCAGGCCATGGGCGAGGTCTTCGCGGGTCGGTACGAGCTGGTGGACCCGATCGGGCACGGCGGGGTCGGAGCGGTGTGGCGGGCGTGGGACCGGCGCAGGCGGCGCTACGTGGCCGCGAAGGTGCTCCAGCAGAGCGACGCCCACGCGCTGCTGCGCTTCGTCCGGGAGCAGGCGATGCGGATCGACCACCCGCATGTGCTGGCCCCGGCGAGCTGGGCCGCGGACGACGACAAGGTGCTGTTCACCATGGACCTGGTGCGCGGCGGATCGCTGTCGAACCTGGTCGGGGAGTACGGCCCGCTGCCGTCGCGGTTCGTCTGCGTGCTGCTCGACCAGCTGCTGGCCGGGCTGACCGCGGTGCACGCGGAGGGCGTCGTGCACCGGGACATCAAGCCCGCCAACGTCCTGTTGGAGGCGACCGGCACGCGCACCCCGCACGTACGGCTGTCGGACTTCGGGATCGCGATGCGCAAGGGCGACGCCCGGCTGACCGAGACCAACTACGTCGTCGGCACGCCCGGCTACTTCGCCCCGGAGCAACTGCTCGGCGTCGAGCCGGACTTCGCGGCGGACCTGTACGCGACCGGCCTCGTCGCGCTCTACCTGCTGGGCGGCCAGAAGCCGGACGCGCAGGCGGTGCAGGACCGGTTCCTGGAAATGGGCATGCCGCCGGCGCCGCTCGGCGTACCGGGCCCGCTGTGGCAGGTGGTCGGCACCCTGCTCCAGCCGGACCCGTACGCGCGGTTCCGTACGGCGACGGGTGCGCGCAAGGCGCTTGCGGCCGCCATGGAGCTGCTGCCGGAGGCCGCGCCGGGCGAGGAGCCGGTGGAGATCTTCGACCAGATCGGCCCGCTGCCCCCGGGCTTCGGGCCGGAGGGGCCGGCCGTCGCGGACCGGGTGGTCACCAGCCCGGTGACCGTAGATCTGTCCGGCCCGCCCGCCGAACCCGCCGCGCCGCAACCGGCGTTCCCGTACCCGCCGGCCCAGGAGCACGCAGCCCACGACCCGTCGGCCCACGCCCCCGTGGTCCCCGGCCCGGCAGCTCCCGACCCCGCGGCCCAGGACCTGCACG
>NZ_JACEGK010000975.1:0-1126 GCF_056859195.1 Streptomyces sp. NH27 | reverse complement strand
TCACCCCTAACCACAGGTCATCCCCCAGGTTTTCAACCCTGGTGGGTTCGGTCCTCCACACGGTCTTACCCGCGCTTCAACCTGCCCATGGCTAGATCACTCCGCTTCGGGTCTTGAGCGTGCTACTGAAACGCCCTATTCGGACTCGCTTTCGCTACGGCTCCCCCACACGGGTTAACCTCGCAACACACCGCAAACTCGCAGGCTCATTCTTCAAAAGGCACGCAGTCACGAGATGCCGAGCAAGCTCGACATCCGACGCTCCCACGGCTTGTAGGCACACGGTTTCAGGTACTATTTCACTCCGCTCCCGCGGTACTTTTCACCATTCCCTCACGGTACTATCCGCTATCGGTCACCAGGGAATATTTAGGCTTAACGGGTGGTCCCGCCAGATTCACACAGGATTTCTCGGGCCCTGTGCTACTTGGGTGATCTCCAAGAGAGCCGTACAGATTTCAGCTACGGGGGTCTTACCCTCTACGCCGGACCTTTCGCATGTCCTTCGCCTACCCATACGGTTTCTGACTCTCCGACCGGCCGGCAGACCGATCAAGGAAACTCCCACAACCCCGCACACGCAACCCCTGCCGGGTATCACACGTCTACGGTTTGGCCTCATCCGGTTTCGCTCGCCACTACTCCCGGAATCACGGTTGTTTTCTCTTCCTGCGGGTACTGAGATGTTTCACTTCCCCGCGTTCCCTCCACATGCCCTATGTGTTCAGGCATGGGTGACAGCCCATGACGACTGCCGGGTTTCCCCATTCGGACACCCCCGGATCAAAGCTTGGTTGACAGCTCCCCGGGGCCTATCGTGGCCTCCCACGTCCTTCATCGGTTCCTGGTGCCAAGGCATCCACCGTGCGCCCTTAAAAACTTGGCCACAGATGCTCGCGTCCACTATGCAGTTCTCAAACAACCAACACTCAAGGAAACAGCACAGCCATTCCCTGAGAACCCAACAGCGTGCCCGACCCGATCATCCGCCATGCCACCTTCCACGCCGAAGCAGTACTAGTGACTCACATCTGATCGTGCCGAATAGTCAACGTTCCACCCATGAGCAACCAGCACCGAACACTCGCCGATGAACTGGCCTCTGACCGCCGAAACGGTAAGAAGT
>NZ_JACEGK010000974.1:0-1131 GCF_056859195.1 Streptomyces sp. NH27 | reverse complement strand
CCCGGGCACTATCCAGGAACGCCCGGGTGGTGCGCCAACGGTTATCGCCGCCGGTCGCCGCCGTCGCGCGCTCTCGCCCACTTCCCCCGCCCTTCCCCGGTCCGCTGCTCCCCTGTTGGTGCCTGCTATTGCTACTGCTACGGCTGCTGCTTCAGCGGGCGGATGGTGCTCTTGATCTTGTCCACGATGGACTGCGAGAGCTGGTCGGGCACGCCGGTGTCGGCGTAGAGCACCCACACCACCGGCGTCGGCGTCTTCTGGGAGGGGTCCAGCCAGGCGACGGTGTAGGCGATGCCGCTGGGCGGCGTGCACTTGTTGGCCTTCACCACTTTGGTGGCGGTGGCCTCGGACTGCCAGCCGCTGATGCCGTAGTCGTTCGTGAACGCCTTGCTGTTCTCCGCCTTGGAGAAGGTGCCCTTGCCGTTGTCCTGGTAGGCCCAGTACGCCCATGCCTCGGCCTCGTTGTCGGCGGCGTTCTTCAGGCTCTTGGCGCCGCTGCCGCCCTTGGTGCCGACCGCCGCGCGGTCCGCCTCGCCGGTGGAAGACTTGCACCAGGAGTGCTTGTAGTAGGCGGGGGCGCCCATCGCCTCCTGCGGGTCGCCGTTCTTGTCGGTGAAGGCGATGTCCATGCCCTCGGGGCCGACCGTCCAGTCCGGCGGCACGTCGAAGGCGACGTTGCGCTTGTCGCGGTGGACCACCTTCCAACCGGGGACGACCGGCTTCAGATCGGCGCCGCTGCCGCCGTTGCGCGGGTTGTCGTCGTCGCCACCGGTGTCGTCGGGTGCGCTCGTGGAGGGGGTGGCGGTCGGCTTCGCCGGTGTCGTCGCGGTGGGCGTGGCGGGCCCCTTCGCGTCGTCCTTCTTGTCGTGCTTGCCGGTGAGGTAGACGGCGCCCACCGCCACGGCCGCGATGACCGCGAGCGAGGCGGTGATGGCGATGCCTATGGTCAGCTTCCGGTTGTCCTTCTCGGGCGGCTGCCCGCCGGGGCCGCTCTGAGCACCGGGAGTCCCGGGGCCGGCCGGGCCCCAGGATTGCGGGGTCGGGTAGCCGCCGGGCTGCGGCTGTCCAGGCTGCTGCTGGGGCTGCTGGTAGCCGGGCTGCGCATACGGGTTGGCGGGCGCGCGCTGCCCG
>NZ_JACEGK010000973.1:0-1138 GCF_056859195.1 Streptomyces sp. NH27 | reverse complement strand
GGCCGCGGCGCACCTGGGGTGGGGGGCGGCCGACGCGCGTCCGCGACCCGACCGCCGCGGCCCGCCGACCTGTTGACCGGCGGGGATGCCCCCCGCAAGCTTGCATTTCAACGATCTGTTGAATTCCGGGAGGGTGCAGATGCCGGCCGTGACTACACACGCAGACGCCGTACCCACGCGGATCGGCGCCGCGCTGGCCAGCACCGACGCCGAGCTGGCCCGCCGCTACCCCGGTGACCGCGCCACCCGCCAGCCCGTGCACACCGTGTACGTGCCCGCTGACGCCTTCGACGCCGGCACCGTCCGCGCCTGGGGCGACCAGGCACTGGCCGCGCTCGACGCCCACGCACCCGACCCGGCCGCCTTCGGCGCCGTACTCGGCCTGTCCGGCGAACTCGCCGCCGACGTCCACGACCTGGTCCGCGCCAAGCTGCGCCGCGAGCCCGTCGAGGACCTGCGGATCGACTTCGAGGACGGCTACGGGGTGCGCCCGGACTCACAGGAGGACGCCGCGGCCGTCGCCGCCGCACGGACCGTCGGCGCCATCGTCGCCGACGGCACAGCGCCCCCGTACGTCGGCATCCGCATGAAGTGCATGGAGGCCGCCGTACGCGACCGCGGCATCCGCACGCTCGACCTGTTCCTGACGACCCTGCTCGACGGCGGCGCGCTCCCGGACGGGCTCGTCCTCACCCTGCCCAAGGTCACCTTCCCCGAGCAGGTCGCCGCGATGGCCGACCTGTGCGAGGAGTTCGAGCGGGCCGCCGGGCTGCCCGAGCGACGGCTCGGCTTCGAGATCCAGATCGAGACCACCCAGGCCATCCTCGGCCCCGACGGCACCGCCACCGTGCCCCGCCTCATCGACGCCGCCCGCGGCCGCGCCACCTCACTGCACTACGGCACCTTCGACTACAGCGCCGCCTGCGGGGTCAGCGCCGCCCACCAGTCCCTGGACCACCCCGCCGCCGACTACGCCAAGGCGGTCATGCAGGTCGCCGCGGCCGGCACCGGCGTACGCCTGTCCGACGGCTCCACCAACGTGCTCCCGGTCGGCTCCACCGCCGACGTGCACTCCGCCTGGCGGCTCCACTACGGCCTGGTACGCCGCTCCCTCGCCCGCGCGTACTACCAGGGCTGG
>NZ_JACEGK010000972.1:0-1147 GCF_056859195.1 Streptomyces sp. NH27 | reverse complement strand
GGGGGCGGGTGCCCGATGGCGTGGGGGCGCCGTGGCCGCGTGGCCGGCGGGGGCCGCGTGGTCCGCCCGGCCGTGGCGGTCGGGGCGGTCCTGGCGGTCGCGGCGGTCCGGGGGGGCCTGGGGCGCCGCTTCCGCGTGGTTCGAGTGCTCTGTGTGCGGCGGGTGCGCCGCGGCGCCCGGGTACCGGGAGGACGCCGGGCCGGACGGCCCTGACGGTTCTCGCTCGGCACCCGGGCGGGCTGGTGGACGGGAGGTCGTACAGGTGCGGGCCGCGCGTATGCCGTCGGGGCAGCCGGGTCCGGGGGTCGCGGCCGCCACGCCGCTCAGACCCCACGAACCCCCGGCCCACACCACCGCGAGCGCCGCCCCCATCCGGGCGAACCTCCCCCATGAAGTGCTCACCCCTCAATGCTTCGCAGCACCGCCGCGCCCACCCGCGCGAACCCCCTTCGTTCACCCGAAAGGGTCATGAACCACCTAAACACGCCCGCGTGTTGCCCAACACACCTTCATCCGGCCGCTGTTACGGGGGTGGCCTCGCACCAGGGAGTACGGGCGCGTACGCCGGCGCAGCCCGCCCGTTCCAGTGCCACCGGTCACCGCGGCGCACCGGCCTCCCCCAACTCCTCCAGCACCAGGTGCCACGGGTACTCCACCGGGTCGTCGCCCTCCGGCGGGCCCGGCTCGAAGCCGCCCGGGCCGTACAGCAGCCGCACCCCGGCGAGCCGCAACTCCCCCACCGACCGCTCGAACGCGGGGTGTTGGGCGTACGCCGAGTTCAGGCACGGCATCGCGATCAGCGGGATGCCCTTGCCGATCGCCTCCGCGGCCACCCCGACCACGAACTTGTCCGTGATCCCGGCCGCCCACGCGTTGATCGTCGTGAACGTCGCCGGGGCCACCACGATCACGTCGGCGGGCGGCCAAATGTCCGGCTGCCCGGGCGACTTGTAGTCCCACCGCACCGGGTGCCCGGTCAGCACCGCGAGGCCGTCCAGCGACCCCGCCAACCACCGTGCCGCGGTGGGCGTCAGCCCGAGGCACACGTCCCACCCCGCCCGCTGCGCGGACTCGATCACCCGTGCCACGTCGAACACCGGAGGCGCGGCGGAAGCGAACAGGTACAGCGTTCGAGTGATCTTGGTCC
>NZ_JACEGK010000971.1:0-1164 GCF_056859195.1 Streptomyces sp. NH27 | reverse complement strand
AGACGCAAGCCTGGTGATGGCCGGCCCGCAGGCACCCGAGGGTCGCGGCAGCCTGCGCGCGGCCGGCGAGGGCACGAACGCGCTCGTCACGGAGTACCGCCGCAGGGCCGCGACCGTGGCCCAACTGGCCCGCCCCGCACACGCGGTCGACGTCCGGCGCTCGGCCGGCTCCTTCGACTACCGCTTCGACACGACGGCACCGGTCGACGTCGAGGCGGACGGCCAGTGGCACACGGTGCCGGTCAGCGAGGTGCCGGTCCATACCGAGTTCGAGTACGTCTGCGTACCGGCGCAGGACACCGCGGTGTTCGGCACGGTCCTGGTCACGAACACCTCCGCGCACCCGCTGCTCGCCGGCCCCGCCGACGTGATGGTCGACGGCGACTTCGTCCGTACCGCGGCGTTGCCGACCCTCGCCCCCGGGCAGCGGCAGGCGGTCGGCCTCGGGGTGGCCGAAAGCGTCCAGGTCGCGCGGCGGGCCCATATGCGCGAGTCGACCGCCGGGCTGCGCGGCGGCACGACGGTGCTCGACCACACCGTGGAGGTGGAGGTCGCCAACCGGTTGCCGTACCCGGCGCTCGTGGAGGTGCGCGAGCGCATACCGACCTCGGCCGACAAGGACGTACGGATCGAGGAACATCGCGCCGAGCCGCGCTGGACCGACCCCGGCGCGCCGTTGGACGGCCAGGAGGGGACCTACGTCCCCGGGGCCCGGGTGTGGCGCGTCACGCTGGAGCCGGGACGGACCGCGACCCTCACCGGGGGGTTCGAGATCCGGTTGCCGGTGGGGAAGTCGGTCGTCGGCGGAAACCGGAGGAACTGAACCATGACTGCCGCCGCGGACTCCTCGCCCGCCCCGGACCCCGCGTCCGCGTCCACTTCCACTTCCACCACTGTTCCCGCGTCGACTTCCTCCGGCCCGGGCGCCGCCGCCCAGCAGGACCTGCTCCACCTGCCCATCACCGCGGTGACCTGCCTGGAGGACCGCGCCCAGGTCGAACGCACCGGCACCGTAAGGCTCGTCGCCGGTGTGCAGCGGCTGCGGGTCGGACCGGTCACGCCGCTCGCCGTCGACCGCTCGCTGCGGGCGGAGATCTCGGTCCGGCCGGCGGACGGCGAGCCCGCCCCCGCCGCCGACTTCAACCCCGCCGCCGACTCCAATCT
>NZ_JACEGK010000970.1:0-1174 GCF_056859195.1 Streptomyces sp. NH27 | reverse complement strand
TTCCCGGCCCCCGCCCCCGGCGCCGTGGACTGGCCGCACCCCCGGCTCACCTCCGCCGACCAGCGGCTGGACAAGCTCGTGGCCCGCTCCGTCGGCGACCTGGAACGGCTGCTGCTCACCGACCCCGACCACCCCGGCGACACCTTCCTGGCCGCCGGCTCCCCCTGGTTCCTCACCCTGTTCGGGCGCGACTCGCTGTGGGCCGCCCGCATGCTGCTGCCGCTCGGCACCGAGCTGGCCGCGGGCACCCTGCGCACCCTGGCCCGCCGCCAGGGCACCCGCATCGACCCGCACACCGAGGAGCAGCCCGGCAAGATCCTGCACGAGGTGCGCCGCGAGTCGCTGCGGCTGGCCGACTCCCGCGCGCTGCCCGCCGTCTACTACGGCACCGTGGACGCCACCCCGCTGTGGATCACGCTGCTGCACGACGCGTGGCGCTGGGGCATGCCCGACGACCAGGTCGCCGAACTGCTGCCGCACGCCGAGGCCGGACTGGAGTGGCTGGCCCGCTACGGCGACGCGGACGGCGACGGCCTGCTGGAGTACGTCGACAGCACCGGCAGCGGCCTGGCCAACCAGGGCTGGAAGGACTCCGGCGACTCCATCCGCTGGCGCGACGGCCGGCTCGCCGCGCCGCCCATCGCCCTGTGCGAGGTCCAGGCGTACGCGTACGAGGCCGCCATCGCCGGCGCCGCCCTGCTGCGCGCCTTCGACCGGCCGGGCGCGGACCGCTGGGAGGAGTGGGCCGGCACCGTCCGCCGCCGCTTCCGGGAGAGCTTCTGGGTCTCCGACGCGCTCGGCAGCTACCCGGCGGTCGCGCTCGACGCGGAGAAGCGCCCGGTCGACTCCGCCACCTCCGCCTTCGGGCACCTGCTCGGCACCGGGCTGCTGGACCGCGACGAGAGCGCGCTGCTCGCCGACCGGCTGGTCGGGCCCGACCTCGACTGCGGCTTCGGGCTGCGCACCCTCAGCCGCCGCAACGCCGGCTTCAACCCGCTTGGCTACCACGTCGGTTCGGTGTGGCCGCACGACACGGCGATAGCGGTGCACGGCCTGGTCAGGGCCGGTTTCCCGGCCCATGCGGTGCCGCTGGCCAAGGGCATCGTCGCCGCCTCGACCGGCTTCGAGGCCCGCCTGCCGGAGCTGTACGGCGGGCACGGCAGCGCCTACGACG
>NZ_JACEGK010000969.1:0-1176 GCF_056859195.1 Streptomyces sp. NH27 | reverse complement strand
GGCCCCGACCAGCGCCCCTCCCGGCGGACTTCGGCACCCGGCGCGCCAACAGCTCTGCGACGGACCGCCGTTCCCGCCGTCGAACGCCACCAGCACCAAGGGGGACGGCCGCACGACGACCGCAGATGGACGACGGCGCACGCTCCGCGCCCTCGCACACCGGCGGGCCGGACGCCCTCGGCGTCAACACGCCGGCCGCTCGGCACGGGTGGACATACGCCGGCACGGGGCGGCGTACGGCCTTGTGTTCCCCGGACGGCGCGGACGCTGCCGACCGCGCCGCCGGTACCCGCCGGCCCGTGACCGGAGCGGGGAGTGGTGGCCTGTGGGGGGCTGCCGCACCCCGCCCCATCTGCGGGTTGTCTCCGCCCAGGAAGGGCGGGAGAGCGCTCTCCCGTCATGGTATAAAGGCAAGTATGACCACCAGCCGTCCGGGCCGTCCACGTCTGCCCACCCTCGAAGACGTCGCGCGGTCCGCGGGGGTGTCGCGGGCGACGGTGTCACGGGTGGTCAACGGCACGCGGAACGTCGACCCGGAGATCCAGAAGGTGGTCCAGGAGGCGGTGGCCCAGACCGGTTACGTGCCCAACCGGGCGGCCCGCACCCTGGTGACCCGTCGCACCGACTCGGTCGCGCTGGTCTTCTCGGTGCCCGAGCACCCTGCCGACGACCCTTTCATGGCACGGGTGTTCAGCGACGCGTTCTTCGGCCGGATCGTCGGCGGCCTGCTGACGGTGCTGCGGCCGCGCGGCGTGCACCCGCTGCTGATGCTCGCCGACTGCGACGAAGTGCGGCACGAACTGGTCGACAACCTGCGCCAGCAGCACATCGACGGCGTGGTGCTGGTGTCGATAGCGCCCGAGGATCCGCTGCCGCACCTGCTCGTCGAGGCCGGACTGCCGACGGTGCTGTTCGCCCGCCCCACCACGCGGGTGCCGATCAGCTTCGTGGACATTGCCCAGCAGGCGGGCGTCAAACTGGCCGTCGAGCACCTGGCGTCCCTGGGCCGCACCCGGATCGCCACCATCGCCGGCCCGTACAACTCGCCGGCCGGCCGGGACCGGCTGGCCGGGTTCCGTGACGCGATGGCCGAACACGGCAACCCGTACGCGCCGGACGTGGAGGGCGACTTCACGCAGGAGGGCGGCGAGGCGGCGCTGCGTGCGCTGCTGACCG
>NZ_JACEGK010000968.1:0-1186 GCF_056859195.1 Streptomyces sp. NH27 | reverse complement strand
GGCCCCTCCGCGGGCGGGGCCCCCCCCCGGGGGGGCCCCCGCCGACCAGCCCTTCGCCGACGGCAGGGCAAGCCGCGGCACGGGGCTCCATCACCCACAGGCAGGGAGCCATGATGAACAACCGGATCATCCACCGGCTGCTGACCGATCACATACGCGCCACCGTATGCCGACTCACCACAGCATTCACCGCCACGCGCACACATGCCCAGCACACCGGTGACAGCGACATCGAGGCACTGGCCGTGAGCGTTGGCGCTCTTGTTCCCGCCGCTGCCGACGAGGAACCCCTGAGCCCTTGCCCGGCACACCCTTCCGCATCCACCGAGACGAGGCAGTCATGAGGAATCTCGCCCCCATCCCAACGCTGACGAAGGCCCAGGCGGCAGGCCGCAGGGCCATGCTCAAGGATGGCGGCTGGGCGAAGAGGGGCGGCACGGTAAGCCGCCGCGTGGTGGGCCGACTCGTCGCGGCCGGGGTGGCACAGTGGGCTATCAACATCCCCGGCGGCGACTGGGCGGCCCACCTGGCCCCGGGCCCCGGTGTCCTGCTGGTGGAAGACGCCCGGGAGGTAGTGCTCGCCCGCCACCCGCGGGCGCACGACTTCCTGACCGTCACGGCCGAAGCCGGCCGTACCCTCGGCTACCTCTTCCAGGTCGACCGCAACCGCTCCGTCCAGTACGGCTGGATCACGATGGACCGGTCGTACAGCAAGGAGACCGAGCCCTGCCGATCCAAGGCCACTGCCCTGCTGTCCGCCGCCGTGCTGGAGGACGGCCGCGCCGCAATGCGCCGCGCCGGCCACACCCTGCCCGACATCAGCCCGAACCTACCGGTGACCAAACCCGGCCGCAACTACACCTACACCCCAACCAAAGCCATCCGGTAAGCAGCTCCTACCGCGTACTCACCAGCAGGGACACCCCCGTATGCGCCGCCAGGACGCACCCGGACCAGCCGAAGGTCTACGTCGATCTGGAGACGCGCAACAGCCACCGATTCAAACCCGATTCGGCGACCGCCGACGTATGTGACAGGCACAGACCCTACGACCAGCCGGTCCCACCGTGAGTGGCACCGCGATGCGGCAGCATCTCGGCAACGACCTCACCGATCGCCACCTTCCGTAGGTCGCTGCCAGGTTCGATATCGCCGCGAAGCCACTGGTGGGGCGGGTGAGTTGGGC
>NZ_JACEGK010000967.1:0-1189 GCF_056859195.1 Streptomyces sp. NH27 | reverse complement strand
CCCCGGTGGCGGCTGAGCGGTGGGCGGCTTCGATGACGTCCAGGCTCGCGGCCGCGTCGTGCGCCGTCCCCGGGGGAGCCGTGTTGGTGCGCCGTGCGGTCTCGACGGCGGCGTAGAAGGCGGGGTAGTCGCCGGGGCGGGTCGGCACCGGGGCCGTGGTGCCGTCCGTGCCGGCGGTGCCCCAATCGGCGGGCGACACCTCGCCCCACGGGGTGCCGTCGCCCGGGCGGCGGCCGGCGCGGAGGGCGGCCTCCTGCGGGTCCAGCCCGTGCACGACGTACCCGCCGGCGCTGCCGAGCACGCGGAAGCGCGGCCCGAGCAGCGGCGTGACGGCGCTCATCCACAGGTGGGAGCGGACCCCGCAGGCGTGGGTGAGCGCGATGAAGGCGTCGTCGTCGGCGGTCGCGCCCGGGCGTAGCGCGGCGGCCTCGGCGTAGACCAGTTCGGCCGGGCCGAAGAGGGTGAGCGCTTGGTCGACGAGGTGCGCGCCGAGATCGTGGAGCAGACCTCCGATGTCCGCGGGGTCGCCCGACTCCCGCCAGCCGCCCTTGAGCTGGGGGCGCCACCGCTCGAACCGGGACTCGAAGCGGCGCACCTCGCCGAGCGTGCCCCGCTCGACCAGGTCGCGCACGGTGCGGAAGTCGCCGTCCCAGCGGCGGTTCTGGAAGACGCCGAGCAGCAGGCCGCGGGCATCGGCGAGCGCGGCGAGGGTACGGGCCTCGGCGGCGGTCCCGGCGAGCGGCTTGTCCACGACCACGGGCAGCCCGGCCTCCAACGCCTCGGTGGCCAGCGGCACATGGGTGCGGTTGGGGGAGGCGAGCACCACCAGGTCGAGTTCACCGGCCCGGTCCCACAGTTCGTCGGCGCGGTCGGCGAAGCGTACGCCCGGGTGTTCGGCGGCCGCCTGGGCCCGGCGCTCCGGGCTGCCGGTGACGATCGTGTCCAGGGTGAGCCCGGGAGTCGCGGCGATCAGCGGGGCGTGGAAGAACGATCCGGCCGGACCGTATCCGACCAGGCCGACCCGCAGGGGTGGGGGAGTGCTCATGCCCGTCACTGTCGCACGCGCGCCCCGGCCCACGGGACGATCGTGGCGAGGCGGTCGTGGCGAGGCGGTCGAGGCGGGACGGTCGGGGCGGGGCGGTCGGGGTGGGGCGGCGCCCGGTCCGGGGGCTCGGGGTCCCGCGGTATG
>NZ_JACEGK010000966.1:0-1192 GCF_056859195.1 Streptomyces sp. NH27 | reverse complement strand
CTCCCAGAGGTGGAAGTCGTCCGCCGCGGTCTCGCCAAGTGGGCCGCCGGCCGGACCGTTGCCCGGGCCACCGTCCTGCACCCCCGCGCCGTGCGCCGCCATCCCGCGGGCGCCGACGACTTCGCCCACCGCCTCACCGGCGCCACCCTCGCCGCCCCGCACCGCCGCGGCAAGTACCTCTGGATCCCGCTCGCCGAGGACACCGCGATGGTCGCCCACCTCGGCATGAGCGGCCAGTTCCTGATCCGTCCCGAGGACGCGCCCGCGGAGAAGCACCTGCGGGTCCGCTTCGTGTTCGAGGACACCGAGGACACCGACCTCCGCTTCGTGGACCAGCGCACCTTCGGCGGGCTCTCCCTGCACGACACCGTCCCGGGCGACCCGGAGCAACTGCCGCAGCCGCTCGCGCACATCGCCCGCGACCCGATCGACCCCGCCTTCGACGACGACGCCTTCCACGCGGCGCTGCGCCGTAAGAAGACCACGATCAAGCGGGCGTTGCTCGACCAGAGCCTGATCAGCGGGGTCGGCAACATCTACGCGGACGAGGCGCTGTGGCGCACCAAGTTGCACTACGACCGCCCGACCGCCACGCTGACCCGCCCGCGCACCGCCGAACTCCTCACCCACATCCGGGAGGTGATGGGCGACGCGCTGGCCGCCGGCGGCACCAGCTTCGACAGCATGTACGTCAACGTGAACGGCGAGTCGGGCTACTTCGACCGCTCCCTGGACGCGTACGGCCGCGAGGACGAGCCGTGCCGCCGATGCGGCACCCCGATCCGGCGCCGGGCGTGGATGAACCGCTCCAGCTACTTCTGCCCGCGCTGTCAGCCGGTGCCGCGCACCTCGTCGTAGCGGCCGCGGGCCACCAGCACCTCGGGCATCCGGTCCTCGACCAGCGTGATGAGGTCGAGCAGCCGGGCCGCGGTCTCCCGGCCGAGCGGGCTGAGCCGGTACTCGACGTGCGGCGGGTTGACCGACTGCGCCTCGCGGATCACCAGGCCGTCGCGCTCCAGCGCCTGGAGGGTCTGGGAGAGCATCTTCTCGCTGACCCCGTCCACCCTGCGCCGTAGCGCGTTGAACCGCACGGTGTCGTCGGCGAGCGCGGACAGCGTCAGGATGCCCCAGCGCCCGGTGACGTGCTCCAGCGTGGCGCGCGAGGGGCAGTTCCGCGAGAACACGTCGAACG
>NZ_JACEGK010000965.1:0-1224 GCF_056859195.1 Streptomyces sp. NH27 | reverse complement strand
GTGGGAGGTGGAGCGTGGGCTCGCCGGCCTGCGGGACGCCGAGCGCTTCCTGGAGCATGTCCGGTCGTCCGCCGGTGATGGCCTGGTCCGGGGCGCCCTGCTGCCGTGCCGGATCGAGACCATGACCCCGGAACTGCTCGCGGCCACTGCCGCGCTGGCCCGCCGCCACGACGTGCCGGTCCGGTTGCACTGCATGCAGGGCACCGTCGAACTCGACCTGCTCCGCCGCGAGTACGCCGCGACACCGCTGGAGATCATCGAACGCGCGGGCCTGCTCGACTGCCGGCTGCTTCTGCCGCACGCGATCTACGGTTCGGGCGGCGGGAGGAGGGGGGCGGCGCCCTCGGACAGCGAACTGGCGACCCTCGCCCGCGCCGGGGCGTCGATCGTCCACTGCCCGTCGACGTCCCTGCGCTACGGCATGGTGCTGGACAGTTTCGACCGGTTCGGCCGGGCAGGTGTGAACATCACGCTCGGCAGCGACAGCTTCCCGCCCGACCTGTTCCGCGCCATGGACGTGGGGTCCAGCCTCGCCAAGGTGCTCGAGGGCCGGCTCGACGCCGGCGACCCGGCCGCGTACTTCCGCGCGGCGACGCTCAACGCCGCGCGGGCCCTGGGACGTGACGACCTCGGGCGGCTCGCGCCCGGTGCGCAGGCCGATCTGGTCGCGGTCCGGCTCACCGACTTCCGGCTCGGTGTCCTTGATGACCCGTTGCGGACCTTCCTTATGTCCGGCTCGCCGCGCGACATCGCCCTGACGGTGGTGGCCGGACGCACCGTGGTCCGTGACGGGGAGTTGCCGGGGTGTGACGTGGCTGCCATGAAGAGTCGGGCCCAGCGGCTCTTCGACCGGATGCGGGCGGCCTACGGTGAGCGGGACTCGCACCGCCGTGCCGCCGCCGACCTCTTCCCTCCCGTCTTCCGAGGGCTCCCCGCAGGGCGCGACGGGAACGACGTGACGTGACGGATGAGTTGCTGCTGTGACGCGTTGACAGCCGCATTTCCGAACCTGTGAGCCCAACGGTCACGCTCCCGGGCGACCGAACTGGACTGCCCGGCCACCGACACGGAGCACTCCAACGCCGGGGCCTCCCGACATCGCTCGCTGATTCGACACCAGCGAGTTGTTCAAGAGAGGCCCCGCGTCTATGCCACGAGCCCTTCACAACCACCCGATCGGGACCCACTTTCGGCTTGTCCCCGCTTTGTGGGTGGGGTGGAGGG
>NZ_JACEGK010000964.1:0-1230 GCF_056859195.1 Streptomyces sp. NH27 | reverse complement strand
CCGTACGTACCGTGCGGGCAACCCACGATGGCGGGTCGCCCGGGTGCGTACCGGAACCGTCGCGGCGGGTGGCCGCATCGCACCGTGCGCACTCGAACCCCCAGGTCCCGACGTGCCACCCCGTACCGCACCCCGGTAACCTCCGGACATGCCCCCGCACGTCTCCATCGTCACGGACTCGACGGCCTACCTGAGCCCGCAAGCCCTCACCCGGCACGCCATAAGCCTGGTCCCCCTCACCGTGGTGATCGACGACGAATCCTTCGTAGAGGGCACCGACATCTCCGCACCGGCCGTGGCCCGCGCCCTCCAGCGCCGCCGCCCGGTCACGACCTCCCGCCCGAGCCCCGCCGAGTTCACCGCGGCCTACGAAGCCGCCGCCGCGTCCGGCGCGCAGGCGATCGTCTCGCTCCATCTGTCCGCCGACTTCTCGGGGACGTACGACGCCGCCACCGTCGCGGCGAAGGAGGCGCCCGTCCCGGTGCGCGTCGTCGACACCGGCATGGTCGCGATGGCGCTCGGCTTCACCGTTCTCGCCGCCGCCGAGGCCGCGGAGGCCGGCGGCAGCCCGGACGATGTGGTGGCCGCGGCCGAACGCCGGGCCGCCGCCACCTCCGCCTTCTTCTACGTCGACACGCTCGACTACCTGCGCCGCGGCGGCCGGATCGGCGCGGCACAGGCCCTCTTCGGCTCCGCGCTCGCGGTGAAGCCGCTGCTACGGCTCGCGGACGGGCGGATCGAGCTGCTGGAGAAGGTGCGCACCGCGTCCAAGGCGGTCACCCGGCTCGAGGAGATCGTGGTGGAGTGCGCGGGTTCCGCCGTCGACGGCGGGGCGGGTACCGGACGGGTGGACCTCGCGGTGCACCACCTTGCCGCGGCCGACCGCGCCGCGGCCCTCGCGGAGCGGCTGCGCCCGCGGGTGCCGGGGCTGGGGGAGTTGGTGGTGAGCGAGGTGGGCGCGGTGATCGGGGCGCACGCCGGGCCGGGGCTGCTCGGGGTCGTGGTGTCGCCGCGCTGAAGTGCCGCGCTGAGGTGAGGGTGCTCGGGGGCCGGTGGTTGGGTAGCCGGGCGGTTGGCGGTTCGGCGTGAGGGCGGTACGGCGGTTGGGTGGCGGGCGTTGGGTGGCCGGGTGGCCCGTGAGCAGGGCGGGCCGGCGGGCGGTCACGCTGGCGGCCGGGCCGGCGTTGAGGCGGTCGGGTCACCCACACGAGTGGCGAAGTGATCCACATC
>NZ_JACEGK010000963.1:0-1235 GCF_056859195.1 Streptomyces sp. NH27 | reverse complement strand
CCGGTCGGAGCGGCGGCGGTGTGGGCTCGGCGCCTCCGCTCATCTGCCCACTCCCTCGGAACACTCCGCGCCCTGGCCGCCGGACACACCGGCCAGCTCGGGCAGCACTTCGGCGATCAGGTCCACGCCCTCGGTGCCCGTCACCTTCGCGGTCACGAACGTCCCGGGCGCCGGCCGCCACACCCCACCGGATGCCCCAACGGCCGCAGCGTCCGCCGCGTTCCCGCCGGGCGGGAGCAGGACGATCTGGCCGTCGGTCTCGGGCGCCTGGTGGTCGGCCCGGCCGGTGATCTCGCCGGTCTCCTCGTCGAACGCCTCGACCAGCACCCGCACGGTGGCACCGAGCCGTTCCTCAGCGCGCTGCGCGGTCAGCTCCTCGGCCAGCCGGGAGACCCGCGCGAGCCGGGCGGCGACCACGTCCTCGTCGAGCTTGTGCTCGAAGGAGGCGGCCTCGGTGCCCTCCTCGTCGGAGTAGCCGAACACGCCGATGGCGTCGAGCCGCGCCTCGCTCAGGAACCGCTCCAGTTCGGCGAGGTCGTCCTCGCTCTCGCCGGGGAAGCCGACGATGAAGTTGGACCGGACGCCGGCCTCGGGCGCCTTCGACCGGATCGTGTGCAGCAGTTCGAGGAAGCGTTCGGTGTCTCCGAAGCGGCGCATGGCACGCAGTACGCCCGGCGCGGAGTGCTGGAACGACAGGTCGAAGTAAGGCACGACACCCGGGGTAGCGGTCATTACGTCGATGAGCCCGGGCCGCATCTCGGCGGGCTGGAGGTAGCTGATCCGGACCCGCTCGATGCCGTCGACGGCGGCCAGTTCCGGCAGCAGCGTCTCCAGCAGGCGGATGTCGCCGAGGTCCTTGCCGTAGGAGGTGTTGTTCTCGCTGACGAGCATGACCTCCTTGACGCCCTGCCCGGCCAGCCAGCGGGTCTCGCCCAGCACGTCGGAGGGGCGCCGGGAGATGAACGAGCCTCGGAAGGACGGGATCGCGCAGAAAGTACAGCGGCGGTCGCAGCCGGAGGCGAGCTTCACGGACGCGACCGGGCCGGAGTCGAGCCGCCGGCGCAGCGGAGCACGCGGCCCCGAAGCGGGAGCAACGCCCTCCGGCAGATCGGGCACCTGCCAGGGCACGTCCGGGTCCGCGGTCGCACGCACATCCGCGCCGGCCGCACCCCCGTCCGCACCGGCACCGGCACCGGCGCCTCTGTCCTCGTCCGCCTCATCGGCGCCCGCCCCAC
>NZ_JACEGK010000962.1:0-1240 GCF_056859195.1 Streptomyces sp. NH27 | reverse complement strand
CCGGGGGGCTGTCGCCCAGCAGGTAGCGGGCGCCGGTCCCCTGGTGCGCTGCCGTGTCGTCGGGGTTGTACAGCCCGCAGCGGGTCAGTGACAGGCAGCCGCAGCCGACGCAGCCGGTGAGTTGGTCCCTGAGCCGCTGGAGCTCGGCGATCTGGGTGTCGATACGGCGCTGCCAGGTGCGGGCGACCCGGCTCCAGTCGGCGGAGGTGGGGATGTGGTCGACGGGCAGGTGCGCGAGGGCGTCGCGGACCTCCTCCAGGCTCAGGCCGATCCGCTGGGCGGCGCGGACGAAGGCGAGCCGGCGCAGGGTGGCACGGCGATAGCGGCGCTGGCCGCCGGAGGTGCGCTCGGCCTGGATGAGGCCGAGTTCCTCGTAGTAGCGCAGCGCGGAGGTGGCGTTGCCGCTGCGGGCGGCAAGTTCGCCGATGGTCAGGCGGTCGCGGGTGGAGAGGCTCACGGCATCCAGGGTAGCGCTTGACTTCAAGCGGACTTGAAGTTGCAGGGTTGGGGCATGATGACGACCAGAGCCGCCGCACCGGCGGCCGCAGGCCACCCCGACGGGCGCCCGTACGGCTACCAGGACCTCCAGCCGCTGATGTCGCTGATGAGCGGCGACGAGAAGCACGACCCCGCCGCCACCTCCACCCTCGACGTGCTGTGGGTGCTGTACGACCGGGTGCTGCGGGTCTCCCCGGACGCCGCCGACGGCCCCGAGCGGGACCGGTTCCTGCTGTCGAAGGGGCATGGCCCGATGGCGTACTACGCGGTGCTCGCCGCGAAGGGCTTCGTGCCGCGCGAGTGGCTGCCGGGCTTCGGGACGTACGACTCGCCGCTCGGGCACCACCCGGACCGGACCCTGGTGCCGGGCGCGGAGATCGGCTCGGGCTCGCTCGGGCACGGGCTGCCGCTGGCGGTGGGCAGCGTGCTGGGCCTGCGGGCGCAGGGGCTGACCGACCCGGCGGTGTGGGCACTGGTCGGCGACGCGGAGATGGACGAGGGCAGCAATCACGAGGCGCTGCAGTTCGCCGGGGCGACGGGCCTGGAGCAGTTGCACGTGGTGGCCGTGGACAACCAGTCCGCGACCTACGGCTGGCCGGGCGGGCTCGCGGCCCGCTTCGCGATGGAGGGCTGGTCCGCGCTGACGGTGGACGGGCGGGACCACGACGCGCTGTACGAGGCGTTCACCGCGCCGCACCCGGGCCGCCCGCACGCGGTGGTGGCCCGGGTGGAGTCCAAGGAC
>NZ_JACEGK010000961.1:0-1254 GCF_056859195.1 Streptomyces sp. NH27 | reverse complement strand
CTGCTGCGCGACACCGGCACCCTCTACCTCCTCGACGGTGCGGTGGTGCACGCCGAGAGTCCGGCCGCACCCGGGATCGAGGTGTTGCTGACGGTCGGCGGCCGGCTGTCCGCCGAGGCGTGGCAGGAGGCGGTGCGCCGGGGCGGCGCCGAGTGCCGGACCGCCCGCTGGCTGCTGGACCACCACCGGCTGTCCCAGGGGGAGTTGGAGATCAGCGAACTCGGCACGCTGTTCGACGCGGCCTTCTTCGTACTGGCGCCCACCGGCGGCCCGGCCCGGTTCCGGCACGGCGCCGCGCACTGGTTCGGGCCGGTGCGCCCGGTGCCGCTGAGCGAGGTGGCGCGGGAGGCCCGCAGGCGCCGCCGGTTCCTGGACGCGCTCTGGCCGTGCCCGCAGCTCGACGCCGCGCCCGTACGGCCCCGGCACGACCCGCGGCTGCCGCCCGCCACCCGCCACGAGCGGGCGGTCCTCGACCTCGCGGACGGAGTGCGCACGCCGTCCGCGATCGCCGCCCTGCTCGGCCGGCCCGCCTTCCACGCGCTGGTGCACGTACGGCGCCTCGCCGCGGCCGGGCGGGTCGCGGTGCCCCCATCGACGGCCGGCCGGGTTCCCGCGCCCGCGCCCGCCTGGTTCAAGGACATCGCCCACAATGCGGACGCCGCGCTGCTGCGCCGGCTCCGCGCCGCCTTGAAGCATCTGTGAGGCGCGCCCTGCGGCAGCGGGCCGAACGGGCCCAACCGGCCGGACGAAGGAGACTTATGGCGCATGAAGCCGAAGTACGAGACGAGCTGGGCCGGTTGCTGGCCCGGCTGCCCGAGGCGACCGGCGTGCTCGCGGCCACCGTGGACGGATTGGTGATCGCCCACGAGGCACCCGACGGGCAGGCCGAGACGCTCGCCGCGCTCAGTTCCGCCGGATTCAGCATCGGGCTGCGGCTGTCGGAGGTGGCCGGCGACCACTCCTTCCGCGAGCTGCTGGTACGGGGCGAGCGCGGCTACGTGGCGCTGTACGCCGCGGGCCCCGCCTGCGTACTGACCGTCCTGGCCGGGCCGCGTATCAACGTGGGCCGGCTCCACATGGAGGCCCGCCGGTCCGGCGCCTACCTCGCGCACCTGCTCGACGGCGCCGCTGACGACGGGGAGTACATCTGAACCCTTGACCGAACGTGCGTCGCGGGCGCGGCAAGAGCGGGCTGTTCCGCAACCCCGCCCCCGGCTCGCCGTCCGTCCCGGGTCCTTCCCCCGCTCGCTCCCG
>NZ_JACEGK010000960.1:0-1256 GCF_056859195.1 Streptomyces sp. NH27 | reverse complement strand
CCCCCATGCCCGCCACGCCCGGAACGCTCATCCTCACGCACCCCGGATTCCGCCTGCTGTGGGCCGGCCGCACCATCTCCGGCCTGGGCTCCTGGCTGCTCGTCGTCGCCCTCCCCTTCCGGGTCTTCCAGCTCACCGGTTCACCGGCCGCCACCGGGCTCACCCTCGCACTGGAGTCCCTCCCGGCACTGCTGATCGGCCCCTGGGCAGGTGCCCTTCTCGACCGGCGGCACGTCGCCCGCGCCATGTGGCGGGCCGACTTGGTGAGCGCCGCGGCCGTCGCACTGATCCTTCCGGCCGGCAGCGCGGGACGCCTCTGGCTGATCTACCTGGCCGTGCTCGGCGAGAGCCTCGCGACCGCTGTCTTCCGCCCGGCCGCCCGCGCCCTGACCCCCGTCGTCATGGGCACCGGTGCTGAACTCACCGCCGCCAACACCCTCACCGCGTTCACCGGCAGCGTGCTGAGGCTGGCCGCGCCACCCCTCGGCGCCCTCCTGCTGGCCGGCCCCGGCATCACTGCAGTACTGCTCATCGACATCGCGAGCTACCTGATGTCGGCCTGCTTCACCGCGCGGCTCAGCCGCCGCGTGCCCGCGCTGCCGGCGGCGGACCGCACCACGCCCGCAGAACTCCGCGACGGCCTCCGCGCGGACTTCCGCGCCGGCCTGCGCCACGTCGCCGCGACCCCGCTCCTGCGCGGCCCGCTGGTCGGCAACGGCGTGTTCCTCACCGCGAACGCCGCCCTGACCGTGCTCCTCGTCCCGTTCGCCGTCGGGCGCCTGCACGCCCCCGGCTACGCCGTCGGGTACCTCATCTCCGGCCTGGGCGCCGGCTACGTCATCGGCTCCGCGGTCAGCCGCCGCGTGCTGCGCGGATTCGGCATCCGCCGCGTCCTGAGTACCACCCAACTCGCCAACCAGCCGCCTACTTCGCCCTGTTCAACGCGCCGACCCTGCCGTTGGCCGTCGCCGCCGCGGTGCTCATCGGCCTGCCGGGCAGCATCCTGCTCATGGCCGTGGAGACCCACATCCAGCGCACCGCCCCACCGGGCATGCTCGCCCGCGTCGGCGCGCTGTTCTTCGCCACGGACTCCCTCGCCGCCGTCATCGGCGCCTTGGGCGCCCCCGCCCTCGTCACCGCGCTCGGGCTGCCCGTCGCACTCAACGCCATCAGCGCTTCCGCGCTCCTCGCCGTCCCCCTCACCCTGACGTCCCGGCCCGCGCCGGCTCCCCCGCCCGCGCCGGCACCTCCATCAG
>NZ_JACEGK010000959.1:0-1270 GCF_056859195.1 Streptomyces sp. NH27 | reverse complement strand
AGTGGGTGGAGCATGCCGGAGCAGGAGCTCTCGTCGTACGGATCGGCTCGCGGGGTGAACCGCCGGGCGCTGCTGCAAGCGGCCGGGTTGGGGGCCGGGGTGCTCGCGGCAGGCGGGTTGGCGTCGGGCCGGGCGGAGGCGGCGGGCCTGAGAGGCATCCCGGCCACGAGGAGCGCGGCAGGCGCGGCGGGCCCGGCGGACGTACCGCTGGACGCCGCGAGCGCGGACCTGCCGCTCACCGGGGGACCGGACTTCCCGATCGGGCTGTTCTGGCCGCCGCACCCGTACGAGACCACGCTCGCCCGGTACCGGGAGATGACGGACGCCGGCTTCACCTTCCTGATCACCGGCAACTACCAGTTCGACGCGCGCAGCGTGGGCTACGCGCTGGGCATGGCCGACCAGGTCGGGCTGAAGGTGGTGGTCGCGAACGACCCGCGGATCGAGGCGATCGCCCAGTACATGACGGTCACCGACGACCGGAGCGTGCCGTCGTCGATCACGACGGCCGATGCCACCTCCTGGGTGCGCACCTCGCTGGGCAGTTACGCCAACCACCCGTCGCTGGCGGGCCTCAGCGTCTACGACGAGCCCGCCCGCGCCCGTTTCCCCACCGTCGGCGCGCTGACCGGCATCGTCCGCAGGACCGCGCCCGCCCTGCTGCCGTACGCGAACATCAACCGCGGCAACGGCGCGACGTACGCCGACTTCGTGCAGACCTACGTCGACTCGGTGAAGCCCGCGCTGATCTCCTTCGACCGCTATCCGATCCTGACCGACGGGATCGACATCAACTACTTCGACACCTGGGCGATCGTCCGCGCCGCGTCGCTGAAGTCCGGTCTGCCCGCGTGGACCTACATCCAGTCGACCGGCTACAACAACCACCGGGTGCCCACCGCCTCGCAGTTGGCCTGGCAGGTCAACATCAGCCTGGCGTACGGCTGCAAGGGCATCCAGTACTTCACCTACTGGACTCCCGACCCGGCCCGCGGCGAGGGCTACACGCAGGCCCTCATCACCACCGACGGCAAGCGCACCCCGCTCTACGACGCCGCCACCGCGCTGAACACCGGCTGGCTCCAGCCGGTCGGCCGCGAACTCAAGCCGCTGCTCTCGGAGTTCGTGCAGCACGCCAACGACGACCCGCTGCCGCCCGGCACCACCGCGTTCGCCCCTGGTGACCACGTCACCGCGGTCACCGGCGACGCCGCCGTCCTCGGGCTCTTCAAGCCCGCCCCGGGCACCACCGACGACGGCACCCGCCACC
>NZ_JACEGK010000958.1:0-1271 GCF_056859195.1 Streptomyces sp. NH27 | reverse complement strand
GGGTCAGCTGTTGCGGTCTCCGGCGCGGCTACCGAGCGTGAGGGTGGTGGCGTGGGTGGAGCCGTCACGGGTGTAGGTGAGGGTGACCTGGTCGCCGGGCGTGTGCTGCCAGATCTCGCCGATCAGGGTCTCGCCGCTGTCGACGAGGATGTCGTCGAACTTGGTGATCACGTCACCGGGCTTGAGGCCCGCCTTCTGGCCGGGGCCGTTGGTGGTGATCGCGGAGCTGGAGTCCGTGGAGATCTGGGCACCGTCGCCGTCGTACTGGGTGTTGAGGGTGACCCCGATGACCGGGTAGACCGGCTTACCGGTCTTGATCAGCTGGGTGGCGACGCGCTGGGCCTGGTTGATCGGGATGGCGAAGCCGAGGCCGACGCTGCCACCCTGGCTGCCGGGGGACGAGCTGCCGCCGGGCTGGATGGCGGAGTTGATGCCGATGACGGCGCCGGTGGCGTTGAGCAGGGGGCCGCCGGAGTTGCCCGGGTTGATGGAGGCGTCGGTCTGGATGGCGCTCATGTAGGAGGCGCTGCTGCCCTCGCCGTCGCTGGAGGCGACCGGGCGGTGGACGGCGGAGACGATGCCGGTGGTGACGGTGCCGGACAGGCCGTAGGGGGCGCCGACCGCGATGGTGGCGTCGCCGACGGCGGCGTCGTCGGAGTTGCCGAGCGGCAGCGGGGTGAGCTTGACGCTGCCGGGGTGCTTCAGCTTGATGACGGCGACGTCGTACCCCTGGGCGCGGCCGACGATCGAGGCGTCGTAGGTCTTGCCGTTGGAGAAGGTGACGGTGAGCTTGCCGCTGTCGGCGCCCGGGGCGACCACGTGGTTGTTGGTGAGGATGTGGCCCTGCTTGTCGAAGACGAAGCCGGTGCCGGTGTCGCTCTCCTGGCTGTTCTGCGCCTTGATGGTGACGACGCTGGGCAGCGTCTTGCTGGCGATGCCGGCCACCGAGGTGGGGGCGCGGTTGAGCGCCTTGCTGCCGCTGGCGGCGGAGATGGTGGTGGAGCCGGAGTCGTCGTTGTGCTTGGCGGCGTAGTAGCCGATGCCACCGCCGACCCCGCCGGCCACCAGGGCGGCGACCAGGACCGCGGCGACCATGCTGCCGATGCGGCGCCGGCCGCGCCCGTCGCCTGACGGCGAACCGGGGGGCATCGGGGTGCCCCACACCGGGCCGCCGGGAGCGCCCGGGCCGCCGGCGCCGGGCTGCGGGGTGGCGTAGGCGGGGTTGGACGGCACCGCGTAGGGGTCGTGCATCGGAGGGGACTGGTGGGCAC
>NZ_JACEGK010000957.1:0-1272 GCF_056859195.1 Streptomyces sp. NH27 | reverse complement strand
GGCGTGAGGCGGGGTCGGGGCGGGTCAGGTGCGGGTCAGGTGCGGGTCAGGGCCCACCCGCGGGACCTCCGGAGCCGTCCGGGCCGGCGCCGGGCCGTTCCGGGGACCCGGCCCTTGCGCGTGCCCGCCAGGGCGAACCGGGGCGGTTCGGGGCGGTTCCGAGCGGCCCGCCCGGCCCGCCTTGAGGCGGGACGGGAGTCTGCTCCATCACAGGGCTATTGACCTGGTCATCACAGCGGGCGAGACTTTCGACCTGCGGTCGACAATGTCGAACAACGGACGGATGTCGGGCCGCGGCTCAGGGACTGGGACAAAGGAGTCGACGTGTCCAACGGCCACATAGTCATCGGCGAGCTCTTCGGTACCGCCGTTCTGATCCTGCTCGGCGGCGGCGTGTGCGCCGCGGTGACGCTCAAACGTTCCAAGGCCAAGGACGCCGGCTGGGTGGCGATCTCCTTCGGCTGGGGCTTTGCGGTGCTGGGCGGTGCCTACATCGCCAACGGCTACTCGGGCGGCCAGCTGAACCCGGCCGTCACCTTGGGCATCGCCATCAAGACCGGCGAGTGGAGCACGATGCCGTACTACCTGATCGGCGAGTTCGGTGGTGCGATCATCGGCGCGGTGCTGGTCTGGGCGGCCTACCTCGGGCAGTTCCACGCGCACCTGACCGACCCCGCGGTGGTGGGCACGCCGGGCGGCGCACCGGCCGAGGGCGCACCCACCTCCGCGCCCGGCACCGCGACCGCGACGAGCACCGCGACCGGCACCGAGTCCGCGCCCAAGGCCGACCCGGCCGGACCGGCCACCGGCAACCAGGCGCAGCCCGGCGGCCCGGTGCTCGGCATCTTCTCCACCGGCCCGGAGATCCGCAATCCGGTACAGAACCTGCTCACCGAGATCATCGCCACCGCGGTGCTGGTGCTGTTCATCCTCACCCAGGGCATGACGAAGGGCCTGGCCCTCAACGGCACGGGCATCCTGCTCACCGCGTTGCTCGTGGTCGGCATCGGCCTGTCGCTCGGCGGCCCCACCGGTTACGCGATCAACCCGGCGCGCGACCTCGGGCCGCGGATCGTGCACGCGCTGCTGCCGCTGCCCAACAAGGGCGGATCGGACTGGGGCTACGCATGGATTCCGGTGGTCGGCCCGCTTGTCGGCGCCGCGATCGCCGGCGGGCTGTACAGGCTGGCCTTCATGTAGTGCGCGGAACAGCGTCGCGTGCGGTGTGAAGCCGCACCGCGCGCCACGCACCCGCAGCCGCCCGTACCGATC
>NZ_JACEGK010000956.1:0-1273 GCF_056859195.1 Streptomyces sp. NH27 | reverse complement strand
GCCGTCAAGCGCGTGGTGCGCCGCCCGCGCCCGCAGCTCCCGCCCGGCGCCGCGCCCCTGGTGCGTACCGCCGGACGGCACAGCTTCCCCAGCTCGCACGCCGCCTCCTCCGTCGCGGCCGCGCTCGCCTTCGGCGCGCTCGCCCCGGCCGCGCCCTTCCGCCCGCTCGCGACCGCGGTCTGCCTGTCCCGGCTGGTCGCGGGCGTCCATTACCCGACCGATGTCGCCTTCGGCGCGCTGCTCGGCGCGACCACCGCCCGCCTCGGGCGCGACTGGACCCACAGGGGTGTGCGATGAGTGAACCCGCCGCCGTCATCGAGCAGTCGGCGCCGTCGGCGCTCGCCGCTCCCGGTACCGGCTGGACCGTCGCCGCCGGCCTGCTGCGGGCCGCCCGGCCCCGGCAGTGGGTGAAGAACGGGCTGGTGCTCGCCGCGCCGTTCGCCGCCGCACGGCTGCTGGACCTCGACGAGGCGATACGGCTGGCGACCGCGCTGGTGCTCTTCATCGCCTGCTCGGCCGCGGTCTACCTGATCAACGACGCCCGTGACGCCGAAGCGGACCGGGCCCACCCGGTGAAGTGCTGCCGCCCGGTCGCCAGCGGCCAGGTCCCGGTCCCCGTCGCCTACATCGCGGGCGGCCTGCTCGCCGTCCTCGCCCCCGCCGTGGGCGCGCTCGTCTGCAACGGCCACACCGCCGCGCTGCTCGCCGCGTACGTGCTCATGCAACTCGCCTACTGCCTGCGGCTGAAGCACATGCTCGTGGTCGACCTCGTCATCGTCACCACCGGCTTCCTGATGCGGGCCATGGCCGGCGGGCTCGCCCTGAACATCGACCTCTCCCGCTGGTTCCTGATCACCTCCGGCTTCGGCGCGCTGTTCATGGTCGCCGCCAAGCGGTACTCCGAACTCGTCCTGATGTCGCAGCGCGACGGCGACCTCACCGCCACCCGCGCGCTGCTCGGCGAGTACACCATCGGCTATCTGCGGTTCGTGTGGCAGCTCGCGGCGGGCGTGGCCGTGCTGGCCTACTGCCTGTGGGCGCTGGAGAGCAGCGGCGGCGAGCACGGCCTGCTGCCCTGGCGGCAGTTGTCGATGATCCCCTTCACCCTGTCGGTGCTGCGCTACGCGGTCTTCGCCGATGTCGGCGCTGCCGGCGAACCCGAGGACGTGGTGCTGCGCGACCGCCCGCTGCTGGTGATCGCGCTGGCCTGGAGCGCGTTGTACGTGCTCGCGGTGGTCAACTCGTGAGGCGGCAGGTGGGGTGGGTCGTGGGG
>NZ_JACEGK010000955.1:0-1274 GCF_056859195.1 Streptomyces sp. NH27 | reverse complement strand
GTCCTGTACCGCGCGGTGCAGCCGCAGTTGTTGCAGTACGTACGCAGCCTGGTCGGCCCGGGTGACGCGGAGGACGTCGCCTCGGAGGCGTGGTTGCAGATCGCCCGGGACCTGCCGAGCTTTCGTGGCGGCGGCAGCGGCATCCGGGGCTGGGCGGCCAGGATCGCCCGCAACCGGGCGCTGGACCACATCAGGGCGCGCAGCCGCCGCCCTGTCGCGGGGGCCGGGGTGGAGGAACTCGTCGCGCTGCCGGGCCGGGCCGACACCGCGGGCGAGGCGCTGGACGCGGTCGCCACCGACCGCGCGCTGGCCGCGATCGCGGCGCTGCCGCGCGAGCAGGCCGAGGCGGTACTGCTGCGGGTGGTCATGGGCCTGGACTCCACCAGCGCGGCCCAAGTGCTGGGCAAACGCGCCGGGTCGGTGCGGATGGCCACACACCGGGGACTGCGCAGGCTGGCCGAACAGCTCTCGGCGGCCCGCGAGGCCCGGGAGGATGGTGCCTGCGGGGCGAGCGGGGAAGCAGAGGGGGGAGCGGCGGTGCGGACCGGTACGACGTTCTCGACAGGCCCTGGGGCTCGGTGAGGAAGTGGCATGAGTGACGACGGAGGGGTGGCGGAGGTCCCGCGCCCGCGACGGCCTGAACGACCGCCGGGCGCGGGCGCGGGTGCGGGCGCGATGGGCGGCCCGGGCGCGATGCGCGACTTCGGCGGCGCGGACATCCTGGATGACCTGGATGACCTGGATGACCTGGACGACGTGGACGGCGTGCCCGGACGGCCCGGCGTGTCCTCCGGCCGCGCGGACTGGCTGACCGGCGACGCGGCGGAGGCGCTGCTGTCCGGCCGCCCTGTGCCGCTCGCCGACGGGCGGGCGGCCGGTGAGGCGCACCGGCTGGCGCGACTCCTGCTGGCGGCCGCGGCCGACCGGTCCGCCCTCCACCCGCTCGACCCGGTGCGCGAGGAGCAGGCCCTGGCGGCCTTCCGCGCGGCGCGCGCGGCGGGCCTTCCGCCGGCCGCCCCGGCGCCCGGCGGGCCTTCGACGGCTGAGCTGCTGTCCGGCGGGACGGCGGCCCCGGTGTCCGGCGGGACTTCGACGGCTGCCCCGGTGTCCGGCGGGGCCCGCGACTCGTTCCCGGAGCCGGAGGTGGTCGGCGCCCCCGCCGTGGGCGGCACCCGCGCCGACCGGTCCGTACGGCTGGTGCCGGTGCGGCGGGCGCGGGCACACCCCCACCGAGCCAGCGGAGGCGGAGAGCATGACGCGCGAGTCGCAGTCCG
>NZ_JACEGK010000954.1:0-1274 GCF_056859195.1 Streptomyces sp. NH27 | reverse complement strand
GAATCAGGGGAGCCGGGGGGAAACAGGGGAATCAAACGGGACCGCGAGACGCTTCCGCCTACGTGAAGAAGATTGGATTTCTCTCGTTCGGACACTGGTCGCCGAACGCGCACTCCGAGACCCGGTCCGCCGCCGACTTCCTGCATCAGTCCATCGACCTGGCGGTCGCCGCGGAGGAGCTCGGCGTGGACGGCGCGTACTTCCGCGTGCACCACTTCGCGCGGCAGGCGGGCAGCCCGTTCCCGCTGCTCTCGGCCATCGGTGCGCGGACCTCGAAGATCGAGATCGGCACCGGCGTGATCGACATGCGGTACGAGAATCCGCTCTACATGGCCGAGGAGGCCGGAGCCGCCGACCTGATCTCCGGCGGCCGGCTACAGCTCGGCATCAGCCGCGGATCACCGGAACAGGTGATCGACGGCTGGCGGTACTTCGGCTACGCCCCTGCCGAGGGCGAGACCGTCGCGGACATGGCCCGCCGGCACGCCGAAGCCTTCCTGAAGGTGATCGAGGGCGAGGGCTTCGCGCAGCCGAATCCGCGGCCGATGTTCGCCAACCCGCCGGGGCTGCTGCGCGTCGAGCCGCACTCCGAGGGACTGCGCGACCGGATCTGGTGGGGCTCCAGCTCGAACGCGACAGCCGTGTGGGCCGCGAAGCTGGGGATGAACCTGCAGAGTTCCACGTTGAAGGACGACGAGACGGGCGAACCGTTGCACGTCCAGCAGCGCAAGCAGATCGAGGCGTACCGCGAGGCGTACCAGGCCGCCGGCCATACGCGCGAACCGCGGGTTTCGGTCAGCCGCAGCATCTTCGCCCTGACCGACGACATGGACCGGGCCTACTTCGGCCGCGACCGCGAGTCCCGCGACCAGGTCGGCATGATCGACGACACGACCAGGGCGATCTTCGGACGCTCGTACGCCGCCGAGCCGGACGCACTCGTGGAACTGCTCCGGGACGACGAGGCCATCCAGGCCGCGGACACCCTGCTGCTGACCGTCCCCAACCAGCTCGGCGTCGACTACAACGCCCACGTGCTGGAGAGCATCCTCACCCACGTGGCACCGGAGCTCGGCTGGCGCTGAGCCGGCCACCCGGCCCCCGGCCCAGCCCCTCGCACCGGCCACCGGCCACCGGCCATCGGCTGGGCCGCACCCTTCTCCCGGGAACGTGGCCGCGCCACTGCCGGATGCGAGGAGCCCGCTCCGCGCCACCGCCAGACGTGACGCGCTGCCAGAAGTGACGCGCCCGCCCGCGCCGCCACCGCCGTATAC
>NZ_JACEGK010000953.1:0-1278 GCF_056859195.1 Streptomyces sp. NH27 | reverse complement strand
GCTCGGGTGGGGCAGCGGCGGCCCCGTCCGGACCGGTGGTGTCGCGGTCGGCGGACCTGCCGGTGTTCATGTACCAGGCGGGCGGGGTGTAGTCGATGGTGAACTCACCTGTGCGATCGACGTCGAGTCGGTCGTCGTCGGACGCCGCCCCGCCTGCGCCGATGTCGTCCCGATCGTTGCCCACTGCGATGCCTCCCGAAATTGCCGAGCACGTTCACGACCAGTCTGTACGGAAAAGGACGCACCGGCGTATGTCGTATCCCACCTGTTGCCCTTTCCCGGTGCACCGGCGCTCAACCGATCCACGGCGCCTTGCGCCGCCCGGGAGTACAGCCTAAATTACGCCGCCCGCTCCGGGCAGGCCCGTCCGGCACAGCCCGCGTCCGCCAACGCCGGTTCGGCCGTCACCACCCGGCCGGTTCGGTCGCCGCTCACCCGGCTCAGTCGACGCGGCGCGGGGTGCCCAGCAGTCCGGCCTCCGCATCGGTCGGCTCGGTCATCACGAACTGCTGGTGCCGGCGCGTGCACCACAGGGCCACGGGGTCGTCCAGGGTCGGCAGCACACTCGAGTCCGCATGCGGCAGGTTCATCAACCGGCCGATCACCTCGGCCTCCTGGGGCGAGACCAGCTGCACCCCGACGAGGTCGGCGTTCTCCAGCAACCGGGGCGCCGTGGGACCGAGGTACGGCAGCAGCGTCAGCACCGACTGCCAGGACGTGGAGGTCACCCGCCCGCGTGGCGGCTTCACCCCGCAGTCCCGCACGATCAGCACCGGGCTGGACACGGACGCGCCCTGCGGCGGCACCCGCCCCGGCTCGTGGATCGTGACACACGGCTGGCCACCCCCCGCGGCTTGCGCGAGCGACGTCCACACATGCGGTCGGGCGGTCTCGACCGCGACCCGCGCGCCCGTGGCGACCGTACGGAAAGCGATCACCTGGGCCATCCACAGGCCGCCGACCAGAATGATGTCGAAGGCGGCCGGCCGGTTCACGCCGAGGATGACCGGTTGCCGCTGGACGTCCACGCCGATGACCACGCCGTCGTCGCCGACGGGCAGTGCCATCGAGCCCAACTGGTCGCCGGCGCCGAGCACATGGCGGTCGCGGCGCGGGCCGCGCAGGCCGAAACCGGGCATCGCGCGCCGGGTGGGCCGAGGCTGCGCGCCGGCCCGGTCGCCCGCCCGCCCGTCCGGGTTACGGCGGCCGGCCAGTCCGGCCACCCCGACGATTCCCGGGTCCATCGTGCCGCGGCCCCGACCGGACGGGGGCATGACT
>NZ_JACEGK010000952.1:0-1286 GCF_056859195.1 Streptomyces sp. NH27 | reverse complement strand
GGGTGTCGCGGGGCGCCGACGCCGGGGGCCGGCGCGTCACCCTGCATGAGCGGACCGCCGGCCGGTCGCGGGCGGTACGGGCGCGGGTCCGGCGGGGGCCGCGTGCAGCAGGCGGCCCTCGGGGTACGCGAGCGCGGCGGCCGGGAGGGTCGCCGGGCGCCCGCTGTGGATGACGCGCAGGCCGCCGACGGCGGGGGAGTGCGGGGCGGGGCAGGCGCCGATCCGGCGCAGCGCCTGGGCGGCGACCGCGTCCGCGGTGCCGTGCAGGACGACCGGTGGTCGGCCGGGCCGCCGCAGGGCCGCGCGAACGTGTTCGGCGACCAACTCGTAATGGGTGCACCCCAGGACGACAGCCCTTACCTCGGCCGGGGTGCGTGCGGCGGCGTCGGCGATCGCCAGCCCGACGGCCTCCTCGTCCGCGCGCTCGACGGCGTCGGACAGCCCGGCGCACGGCACTTCGATGACGCGCACCCCGGCCGCGAACTCGTCGATCAGCGCGCGCTGGTAGCGGCTGCCGGTGGTCGCGGGCGTGGCCCACACCGCGACCGGCCCGCCGCCCGCGGCGGCCGGCTTGACCGCCGGGACCGTGCCGATCACCGGCAGTTCCGGCTCGAACCGGGCGCGCAGCGCGGGCAGGGCATGCACGGTGGCGGTGTTGCAGGCCACGATCAGCGCGTCCGGGCGAAGGTCGGCCGCTGCCCCGGCGACGGCCAGGGCGCGCTCCGCGAGGTCGGCGGCGGTACGCGGCCCCCACGGCATGCCGTCGGGGTCCGAGGCCAGCACGAGGTCGGCGTCGGGACGCAGCCGGCGCACCGCGGCCGCGGCCGCGAGCAGCCCGATCCCGGCGTCCATGAGGGCGATCCGCATCCGGCCGCCGGCGCGGTCCACCGGTGCCGGGGTGCGGTGCGCGGCCGTAGGTACGTCGGGCGGGGGCCGGTTGGTAGCCGTAGCCGTAGCCGTAGCCGTAGCCGTTCGCGTTGGCGTTGGCGTTGGCGTGGGCGTCGGCGTCGCGGTGTCGGGGGCGGCGGCCTGTGCCGCGTCGAGGTCGTCGGGGTCCTGCATGAAGCCGCCTCCAAGGGGTCGGGCCGGTCGGGTGTGGCCGTGTCGACGGGCAGGTGCCGCCGCCCGGCCAGGCGGCGGGGGCGCCCCCGCGTTGTCGTGCTCGACCGGGTCGGCCGGCCCCGAGACGACCTCGCCCGCGCCCGACGGCCGCGGGGGAGCGCGGGACATCCACGGGCCCCGCCCACCGGGCGGACGGTGCCACCCGCCGAACCACGGTCCTTCGG
>NZ_JACEGK010000951.1:0-1287 GCF_056859195.1 Streptomyces sp. NH27 | reverse complement strand
ACACACCCCTCCCCACCTACCCCTTCCAACACCAACGCTACTGGCCGAAGCCGGTCACAGCAGTCGCGGCCGCCGTGGATCTCACGCCCGCCGAGGAGGAGGAAGAGGAGCACGAGGGCGCGTCCGGTACGCCGATGACCGGACGCGTGCTGGACGTCGTACTCAACGAGTGCGCGCGGGTGCTCGGGCACACCTCCGCAGCTGACGTGTCACCGCAGGCCACCTTCAAGGACCTCGGCTTCGACTCCTTCGCCGGCACCGAGTTGTGCAAGCGCCTGTCGGCGATGCTGGGGCGCCGGGTGCCGGTCAACTCGACGTACGACCACCCGAGTCCGGCCGAGCTCGCCGCGTTCCTGGAAGAGAAGCGGGGCTCGGTGGTGCCCGCCGTCGCTCGTGGCGGCGCGGCGGCGGCGGACGACGAGCCGATCGTGATCGTCGGGATGGCGTGCCGTTTCCCGGGAGGCGTGCGGGGGCCGGAGGATCTGTGGCAGTTGCTGGTCGAGGAGCGGGACGCCATCGGCGACTTCCCCTCCGACCGGGGCTGGAACAGCGAGGACCTGTACGACCCCGATCCGGCCAACCCCGGTACCTCGTACGTCCGTCGGGGCGGGTTCCTCGACGACATCGCCGGGTTCGACGCCGCCCTCTTCGGTATCGCGCCGCGCGAGGCGCTGGCGATGGACCCGCACCAGCGGCTCCTGCTGGAAACCGCCTGGGAGGCGTTCGAGCGGACCGGCATCGATCCCGGTTCGCTGCGCGGCAGTCGTACCGGCGTGTTCGTGGGGACGAACGAGCAGGACTACGCCACCTACACCACTACCGCTCCGGCACAGGGCAGCGAGGGCCTGCTGCTCACCGGGCACGCGGCGAGCGTGGCCTCCGGCCGCCTGTCGTACGTGTTCGGGTTGGAGGGTCCGGCGCTGACCGTCGACACCGCGTGCTCCTCGTCGCTGGTCGCCCTGCACCTGGCCGTCCAGTCGCTGCGCGCCGGCGAGTGCGACCTTGCCGTGGCGGGCGGCGCCACCGTCATGTCGACGCCGGGCATGTTCCTCGAGTTCTCCCGGCAGGGCGGCTTGTCGGCGGACGGACGGTGCAAGGCGTTCGACGAGTCGGCGGACGGCACCGGCTGGTCGGAGGGGGTGGGCACGGTGCTGGTGGAGCGGCTCTCCGACGCCCGCCGCAACAACCACCCCGTCCTCGCCCTCATCCGCGGCACCGCCATCAACCAGGACGGCGCCTCCAACGGCCTCACCGCACCCAACGGCCGCTCCCAGGCCCGCCTCATCC
>NZ_JACEGK010000950.1:0-1293 GCF_056859195.1 Streptomyces sp. NH27 | reverse complement strand
GGCCAGGCTCGCTCCGCCCGCCGTGATGCTGGGGGCGATGGCGGTGCCCGCGAGGTAGAACCCGAAGAGCGCGCAGATCACTCCGTGGGACACCTTCAGGCCGTCCTTGCGGAAGAACAGGAAGCAGATGACGCCGAGAAGCACGACGCCGGAGATGGACAGGATCATGGGGCTCTTCTCCTGTGAGGCGATGGGGACGGTCACCGTGAGTTCTTACAGGCTCACAAAAAGTAGTAGATCGCGCTCGGTGGCAAATGGGTGATTTGTAGCTGATTTCCACCACCCGGGTGAGGGGGTGCGCGCTGCGGGTCAGGCCGGGCTTCGCATGCCACCCGGATGTGCCCGCTCCCTCCGGCCCGCTCCGGTCTCCGGCCCTTGGGTGCCTGGTGTCGCGACCGCCCGGTACCGGCGCCGCGTCACCTCGTCCGATCGGGTGACGGCGAGCCGCCGAGGTGACGCCCGCGGCCCCTCCGGCAGGATGGCCGGGTGCAGCCGACCCCCATCACCTGGCCCAAGCTCGCCGACGCCCTCGCCGAGCGGATCGCCGCCGGCCGGCCGCCCGGCCCCTGGTGGCGGGTCGCCGTGGACGGCGCCCCCGCGGTCCGTCCCGCGGACCTCGCCGACGCCGTCGCCGCCGCGCTGCCCGCACTCGGCCGGCCCGTCCTGCGGGTCGGCGCCGACGGCTTCTGGCGCCCCGCCTCGCTGCGGCTGGAGTACGGCCATGAGGACGTCGACGCGTACTACCAACTCTGGCTCGACACCGGGGCGCTGCGCCGCGAAGTGCTCGACCCGCTCGGCCCCGGCGGCAACGGCCGCGCCCTGCCCTCGTTGCGCGACCCCCGCACCGACCGCTCCACCCGGGCCGACTACGTCGAACTGCCGCCCGGCGGCGTCCTGTTGCTCGACGGCCCGCTGCTGCTCGGGCAGGGCCTGCCGTTCGACCTCACGGTCCATCTGCGGCTGTCCCCGGCCGCGCTCGCCCGGCGCACCCCGCCGACGGAGCGGTGGACGCTGCCCGCGTACGAGCGATACGCCCGCGAGGCGCTGCCCGAGCAGGCCGCGGACATCCTGGTGCGCGCGGACGACCCGAGGCACCCGGCGTGGACCGGGTGAGGCGGAGTCGGCGAGGTGCCCGGTCCGTGGGTGGCGGTCGCGGCCGAACGCCCCTGCCGGGCGCGGCGTTTCGGGCGCTTGGCGGCACCCGTCCCGACCTGTCCCCGCCCCCGGCCGGACCCGCCTTGCCCTGGGGTGGCGCCCACCGCTAGCGTCCACGAGCACCATGACTGTCGCCAT
>NZ_JACEGK010000949.1:0-1307 GCF_056859195.1 Streptomyces sp. NH27 | reverse complement strand
GCGCCGTTGCCCGGGGCGCCGCCGCCGTTGCCTCCGTTGCCGCCCAGGCCGGGGATGTTGACCATGCCGCCGAGGCCCTTGAGGGCGTCGTTGAGCTCGCTGGGGATGATCCAGAGCTTGTTGGCGTCGCCCTCGGCGATCTTCGGGAGCATCTGCAAGTACTGGTAGGCGAGGAGCTTCTGGTCCGGGTCGCCGGCGTGGATGGACTCGAAGACGGTGCGGATCGCCTGGGCCTCGCCCTCGGCGCGCAGCGCGGCGGACTTCGCGTCACCCTCGGCGCGCAGGATCGAGGACTGCTTCTCGCCCTCCGCGGTGAGGATCTGGGACTGCCGGATGCCCTCCGCGGTGAGGATCGCGGCGCGCTTGTCACGGTCGGCGCGCATCTGCTTCTCCATCGAGTCCTGGATGGAGGTGGGCGGTTCGATCGCCTTGAGCTCGACGCGGTTGACTCGGATGCCCCACTTGCCGGTGGCCTCGTCGAGGACGCCGCGCAGCGCCGCGTTGATCTCCTCGCGCGAGGTGAGGGTCCGCTCCAGGTCCATGCCGCCGATGATGTTGCGCAGCGTGGTGACGGTGAGCTGCTCGATCGCCTGGATGTAGCTGGCGACTTCGTAGGTGGCGGCCCTGGCGTCGGTGACCTGGTAGTAGATGACCGTGTCGATGTTCACCACCAGGTTGTCCTGGGTGATCACCGGTTGCGGGGGGAACGGCACGACCTGTTCGCGCAGGTCGATGCGGTTGCGGATGGTGTCGATGAACGGGACGACGATGTTCAGCCCGGCGCTGAGGGTGCGTGTGTAGCGGCCGAAGCGCTCGACGATGGCGGCGCTGGCCTGTGGGATGACCTGGACCGTCCTGATCAGCGCGATGAAGACGAGCACCACCAGGATGATGAGGACGATGATGATGGGCTGCATGGTCACTCCGGCGCCGGTTGAATGCGGATGGAGCATGTACTACGACATGATCAATTGTCGCAGACAGTAGGCGTGCCGCGTGCGGGGTTCGGCGAATTCCCGGTGTGCGGTGGCCCGTTGACTGCTGCGGTACTGCTCTGTGCTGCTGCTCTGCGGTCCTTCGGTGCTGCGGGTATTGCGGTTCGGCTGTTCGCTGCGGCGGATCTTCGGAGCTTCGGGTCGTCGGTCGCGGGGCGTCGGCGGTGGTCGGAGGTCGTCTGGGGTCGATGTCGGAGGTCCGGAGCCGGGGGACGTCGGGGCCTACATCACGACCGCGGTCGCGCCGTCGATCTCCACCACGTCCACGTGCTGGCCGGGGTCGAAGACGCGGTCGTGTTCCAGGGCGCGGGC
>NZ_JACEGK010000948.1:0-1313 GCF_056859195.1 Streptomyces sp. NH27 | reverse complement strand
GTCCACGATCCTGGACTGCACATCCGTGCTGGTCGACCGCTCCGCGAGGAACAGCACGGTCTCGCCGGACGCCAGCCGCGGCAGCTCGGCCGGGTCGATGTCCGCGGACGTGTAGACGACCAACGGGGTGCTGTTGAGCCGGGAGTTGCCGCGCAGCCAGTCGACGATGCCCTGGCGGCGCCGCCGGATCAGCATGAGGTCCATCACCACCAGGTTCGGGTGGACCTGGGCGGCCTTGGTCATCGCGTCGGCCTCGGATTCGGCGTGGGTGACCTGCATCCCGCGCCGCTCCAGCGTGGCCGCGAACGCCATCGCGATTGCATCGTGACCCTCCACCAGCAGCACCCGTGGCGGGTGTTGCTCGCTGTCGCGCGGCGCGAGCGCCTTCAGCAGTACCGCCGGGTCGGCGCCGTACGCGGCCTCGCGGGTCGCCTGGCCCAGACCGGCCGTCACCAGCACCGGTACCTCGGCGGCGGCCGCGGCCTGGCGCAGCGCCTGGAGCGCGGTCCGGGTGATCGGGCCGGTCAGCGGGTCCACGAACAGTGCCGCGGGCGGCTCGGCGACCTGCGCGTCGACCTCTTCGCGGGATCGTACGATCACCGGACGGTAGCCCCGGTCGGTGAGCGCCTGCCGGGTCGAGACGTCGGGCTCGGGCCACACCAGCAGGCGGCGCGGCTCGTCCAGCGGCTCTTCGTGGCGGTCGTCGGCGGCCTCGGCCGCGGGCACGTCGGTGACGTCCACCGCGCCGTTCGGCCCGTCCAGCGGCTCCGGGCCCTCGGCCGCACCCTCCGCGGGCGCCCCGATCGCGTACGACCGGCCCGGCGGCTGCGGTTGCTGCTCCTCCAGTGGCGGTACCGGCCGCAGCAGCGCGGTGTCGCGCTCCCCGCCGGCCGGGCCGTGGCCGCGCGAGTCCGGCTTGCGCACCGGGAGTTGGCCGCTGTCGGGGTCGGCCTGCGGGTGCTGGCGGGCTTGATGCTCGCCACCCGGGCCGGTCTGCTGGTTCGGCAGCACCGGCTGCGGGCCCTGCGGCCCCTGCGGATTCTGCGGCTGGGGCGCGGCGAGTCGGCGCCGGCGCCCCGAACCGCCCGCCGCCACCTGCGCGGGAAGCCCCTGCGGGTGCTGCGCCTGTACGGCCTGGGTGGGCGTCTGCTCGTGCGGGTCGGTGCCGAACGGCACGCCCTGGCCGAGGGTGCGGACGCTTATGGCACGGCCGTGGGTCTGCTGCGACGGGTCCTGCTGCGGGATGCCCCGGGTGCCGTGCGCGCCGTCATGGGCACCCTGCGGGTCCTGGTGCGGGGTGGTCTGGCCACCGG
>NZ_JACEGK010000947.1:0-1315 GCF_056859195.1 Streptomyces sp. NH27 | reverse complement strand
GAGGAGGGCGCCGTAGGCGGCGTCGTGTTCGTCGACGTAGGCGAGGTAGCGGTCGAGGGCGTCGGCGAGGCGCTGGGTGGGTGGGCCCTCGGCGGGGACGCCGAAGCGGCCGATGAGTTCGTCGGCGGCGCTGAGGACGGCGGCCTCGTAGAGCTGCTGCTTGCCGCCGGGGAAGTAACGGTAGACCAGCGGTCGGGACACGCCGGCAGCTGCGGCGACGTCCTCGACGGACACGTCCTCGGGGCGGTGGTGCCCGAAGAGGTCGAGCGCCGCGGCCAGAAGCTGCTTGCGGCGCTGCTCGACGCTCATCCGGCGGTAGGCGGGCACCGCGCTGCTGCTCATACCCGGCAGCCTAACGACCTGGCTGCCTGTCGTGGGTCCGCCGGCGGGCGTGGGAGTCTGGGCACTGTGCGACATGAGAAGACGGAGTTCGTCGGTGGGCCGCTGGACGGTCGGGTGCTGGAGGTCATGGTGGGGATGACCGGACAGCCCCCGCTGGACTACCGGGTGCCCGTGCCCGCCCCCGAGGGTGGGCCGGAGAAGGTGCACGTCTATCACCGGGAGCGCGCCAAGGAGCGCGGCACCCGGTGGGTGTTCGTGTACGACCCGGAGGGCAGTCCGCATCCGGACCGGCCCAAGTGGCCCTGGTCGAAGCGGCGGTGAGGGCCGCCCGGGCGGAAGTGCCGTGCTGAGGTGGCGGGTTCGGGGCGGCTCGGGATGCCCGAAGTGGCGAATGTTGGTCCGGACCATTGACGGAATTGGTCTGGACCTGTTTGCTACCCGGTGACATGAGCACTCCTCGCCGAAGGAGCATCCCCCCATGCCCACCGCTACTTCTCCCGATCCGCACGGGCCCGCCGCGCGCACCGGCTCCCCCGCTCGCAGGCGCACTCTTGCCGCAGCCGCGACCGCCCTCGCGGGCGCGCTCGCTGTCGGCGGCATGGTCGCCCTCGCCCCGTCCGCGAGCGCCGGGGAGTTCCTGACCAACGGCGACTTCGAGTCCGGCACGCTGTCCGGCTGGACCTGCGACGCGGGTGCGCAGGTCGTCACCGGCCAGGCGCACAGCGGCAGTTACGCCCTCAAGGGCGCGCCGTCCGCCGGCGTCACCGGCCAGTGCGCCCAGACCGTCACCGTCGCCCCGAACACCGCCTACACCCTGTCCGCCCAGGTCGACGGCTCCTACGTCTACCTCGGCGTGGACGGCGGCACCTCGACCTGGACCGCGGACACCGGCGCCGGCTACGCCCCGTTGAGCGTGTCGTTCACCACCGGCGCGACCCAGACCACCGCGAAGGTCTACGTGCACGGCTGGTAC
>NZ_JACEGK010000946.1:0-1316 GCF_056859195.1 Streptomyces sp. NH27 | reverse complement strand
GTGGGCAGCAGCAGGCGGGTGGTGCGGTCGGTGACCGGGCCGTCGGGTCGCGCCACGATGCTGGTGGGTTCCTCGGAACCGGGCGGCGGGGTGGCGTGCGACGCGCGGGCCGCCGATGCCGCTGGTGCCGCGTCCACGGGCTCGGGGACCGGCACCGGTACGGGCGCGGGCTGCGCCGATGTCCCGCCCGGGCGCGCGTCCAGCTCCTCCGTGGTGAGGGCGGCCCGCGTCGTACGGACCTCGGCGAGCAGTTCCACCGCGTCCGTCGGGCGCGCCTGCGGATTCCGGGCGCAGGCCCGCGCCACCAGCGCGTCCAGCGGCGGGGGGACGGTCGGCACGACCGCGGAAGGGGCCGGCATGTCCTCGTTGACGTGCTGGTACATCACCTTCATCGGGGTGTCGCCGGTGTACGGCTTGCGGCCGGTGAGCATCTCGTACAGCACCACGCCGCACGCGTACACGTCCGCGCGCTGGTCGACCGTGCCGTGCCCGATCTGCTCCGGCGCCAGATACGACACCGTGCCCAGCACGGCGCCCGTCGACGCGCTCGTCTTGGTGTCGATCACCCGGACCAGGCCGAAGTCGGCGACCTTCACCCGGCCGTCGTCGCCGATCAGTACGTTCTCGGGTTTCATGTCGCGGTGCACCAGACCCGCGCGGTGGGCCGCGCCCAGCGCCGCGAGCACCGGCTCCAGGATGTCCAGCGCCGCGTGCACCTGAAGCGCGCCGCGCTCGCGCAGTACGTCCCGCAGCGTGCACCCGGCGACGTACTCCATCGCGAGGTACACGTACGTGCCGTCCGTGCCCTGGTCGAAGACCCCCACCACGTTCGGGTGCGCCAGCTTCGCGACCGCCTTCGCCTCGCGGATGAAGCGCTCCACGAAACCGGCGTCGTCGGCGAGCCGCGGGTGCATCACCTTCAGCGCGAGTTCCCGGTCCAGCCGGGTGTCCATGGCGCGGTAGACCGTCGCCATCCCCCCGACGGCGATGCGTCCCTCGACCAGGTAGCGCCCGTCGAGCGTCTGCCCGACAAGCGGGTCCTGCACGCTGGTGTCCACGGCCACCGATTCTACGAGGCGCTTTGAGCGGTTCGGACGGACCCGCGCAAAGCGCTACGCGGTTGTGACGGTGCGGCTCCCGCCGCGGGGGTTCGCCCGCTCAACGGGTGCGCCCCCGGGCTGGGCTGCGGCTCCCGCCGCTGGGGTTCCTGTTTCGTCGCCGGCCGCAGGCCGGTGGCCTGCTGACGGCGAAGCTCTGGGGGAGGAACTGCGCGACAAGCCAATGACCGGCGGGAGCCGGGAGCGGACCGGAACCTC
>NZ_JACEGK010000945.1:0-1319 GCF_056859195.1 Streptomyces sp. NH27 | reverse complement strand
CGCCCTCCAGGTCGTCGTGCCCAACAGCGCCGCTCTGGAGTACGTCCGGCTGGTCGGCCGTTCCACCCGTTTCCTGCGCACCGTCGAGGACCCGGACGCCCCGCACCCGGTGCCGGTCCCCGTACCTCTGCTGGGCCGCTGGCTCACCCACTACGCCGAGCGTTCCCGCACCCCGGGCAGCGGCCTCCTGCTCGCCATGACCGACCTGCTCACCCGGCACTGGGCCACCGGCCAGAGCGCCATGGAGGACCAGCACCTCGGCGCCCTGCTCGGCTGGATCGACCCGCCACCCGGCCTCGACGGACCCACCGCCGCCGCCCGCGCCCAGACCGGCCGCGCCCCCGACGGCCTCCTGCTCAGCCCCCCGGCCGGCCCGGCCACCGACCCGGTCTTCGACAACCGCGTCCTCGCCCCCGCCCAGGCCCGCTACGACAAGGCCCGCACCGCGTCCGAACGGGCCGCCGCCGAGACCGGGATACGGGATCTGGTCGCCTCCCAACTCCGCCCCACCTGGGACGACATGTGGCGCGGGCTCGACCTGCTGCGGGCCCTGCCCGAAGGCGCGCATGTCGAGGAGCGGTGGAAGCGGGACCGCTGGTCGTTCACCGGACACCGTGACCGGGTCCGCGCGGGCGAGCCGCCGCAGCCGAAGCGGGACGACGCGATCGCCGCGGCCCAGAAGCTCGCCGGGCGGGAGACCGCGCAGGCCCGGCTCGCCGCCCAGGAAGCGCTGGACGACCCCCTCTCCATGGCGGCGCGGCGGCTGTCCGGCGAGGCGTTCACCGGCACGGTCGTCGACGTCGAGATGACCTGGTCCGACGGCCGCCGCCCCATGCCCCGGCCCATCCTCACGATCGCCACCGACGATCTGCCGCAGGCCGAGCCGGGCGCGAAGGCGTACCGCGCGCTGGCGGACGCGAAGTCGGCGCAGGGAGCGGAACTGGTGGAGGTGCGTACCGCCCCGGACGGCGGCCCCGACGGCATCAGTGACCTGAGCGACGTCGACGACACCGAAGGCCTCGGCGACCTGGACGGCCTCGGCGATACCAGTGGCCGCGGCGGCCTCACGCATGCCGGGGTCCCCTCGCAGGGGCCGTGGGCGGGCGACGGCGAACGCCCCTCCGGCGAGGCGGCCCCGGACGGCCCCGCGTGGAGCGTGCGGGTGAAGCTGACCGGCGGCATGGGCAGCGGCCGCACCCCGCGGGAGGGCTCGGTCCCGGCACCCGGCGACGCGGTCACCTTCACGCTGTTCGAGCACGACCCGAGAAGCGGCCCCGCCCTCCCGGACGCGGAGCAGACCCCGTGGACACACGGCGGCC
>NZ_JACEGK010000944.1:0-1323 GCF_056859195.1 Streptomyces sp. NH27 | reverse complement strand
GGAGGGCGGCGGGGCCGCGTTGCCGGAGGGAGGGCCGCCCGGGGAGTTCGGCGGAGGGGCGCGCGGGGACCAGATCGGGGATGCGGTCGAGGAGGATCTCGAGGGCCGTGGTGGCGACCACCTCCGCGAGGTGGGGCGCGGGGGCGGGACAGCGGTGGGCGCCGTGGCTGAAGGAGAGATGCGCGTGGTTGCCGACGGCGGAGCCGGGAACCGCCGGGTGGACCTGCGGGTCCGCGTTGGCCGCGGCGAGCCCGAGCACGAGGCAGTCGCCGCGCCGTATGTGCCGCCCGCCGAGCTGGGTGTCACGGGTGGCCCACCGCCCGATGACGTTCTGCACGGGCGGATCGGTCCACAACACCTCGGCGAGCGCCTGGGAGATGCTGCGCCGCCCCCCGGAGAGCGTGAGCGCGAACCGCTCGTCGGTGAGCAGGAGCCGCAGCGTGTTGCCGATCCAGTCCGCGGTGGGCCGCCGCCCGGCCGCCATGATCGTGAGCAGGTCCTGCACGACCTCCTCGTCGGTGAGGCCCGCCGGATGGGCCAGCAGCCGGGACGGGATGTCGGCACCTGGCGCGGGGGCCTGCCGGGCCCGGGCGAGCACCGCTTCCATGGTGGCCCGCAGCCGCGCGGCGGAGGCGGCGGGCCCGGCCGCGGGCGCGGGGTGCGCCGGGTGCGAGAGCTCCGCGACCGGACAGGGCGCCGCGGTGCCGTAGCCGTACTGGCCCGCCAAGTCCCGTTCCAGCGCCGCCGTTTCGCCCGGGTGCAGCCCGAACAGCCCGGCCATGACGTGCAGCGGCACCTGCTCGGCGTACTGCGCCACCAACTCCGCCCGCCCGGCGCCCGCGAACGCGTCCACCGCGGCGTCCGCGGCCCGCTCGGCGCGCTGCCGCAGCTCGAACGGGTCCACCTCGCCGAGCACGTCCGCGACCGCGCCCGCCCGCCGTACGTGCTCCGCACCCTCCGTGAAGCGCACCGACGGGGTGTGTGCCACGTGCGGCAGCAGCGGCCAGCCGGCGGGTACGCGGTCCCACGCGTGCCAGCGGCGCGGGTCCCGCCCGAACAACTCCGGGTTCCCCGCCACGACATGCACCTCGTGGTAGCCCAGCACGAGCCACGCGGGCATCCCGCCGTCCAGCAGCACGGGCGCGACCGGCCCGTACGCCTCGCGCAACGCCCGGTAGTACGCCCCCGGGTCGGCGTGGTCGAACGCGGGCGGCGCCGGCTGCGGCACGTGGGCGACCTGATGGTGCGCCTGATCCGGCGGCCCCTGGCCCGGCCCCTGCCCTGAGCCCTGCCCCTGGCCCGGCCCTTGTCCCGGTTCCGGCC
>NZ_JACEGK010000943.1:0-1323 GCF_056859195.1 Streptomyces sp. NH27 | reverse complement strand
ACCAGCGCCAGCGAAGCCCGCAGCCCCTCCCACCCGGTCGCCACATCGCCCGACCAGGTGCCGCCGTACCGCTGCATCCCCGCCCAGCCCGACCGCGAGAACAGGAACGGCCGCTCTTCGGGCCGCAGTTCGCGCAGGCCCTCGTAGCCGGCCCGGGCCATCGACAGCCCGTACACGTTGTGCGCCTCGCGGTGGTCGCCGCCGCGGCCCTCCAGCGCGTGCCGGGCCGACAGCGGCAGCGTCGGATCGCCGAACGCCGCGAAGGACACCGGCTCGTTCATGTCGTGCCAGAACCCGGCGAAGCCCTTCGCCAGCCGCTCCTCGTACAGACCGCCCCACCAGGTGCGCGCGGCCGGGTCGGTGAAGTCGGGGAAGACCGCCTCGCCCGGCCACACCACGCCGCGCACCTCCTGGCCCCGCGCATCCCGCACGAACGCGCCCACCGCCGACCCGCCGTCGTACGCCGTAAGGCCCGGTTCCGCCTTCACCGCCGGGTCCACGATCGACACCAGCCGCACCCCGTGCCCGCCCAACTCCTGTGCCAGGCCCGGCAGATCGGGGAAGCTCCGCGGATCGGCGGTGAAGATCCGGTGCCCGTCGAAGTGGTCGATGTCCAGGTGCAGCACCGACAGCGGCAGCCCGCGCTCCCGGTACCCGGCCGCGACCCGCCGCACCTCCTCCTGGCTGCCGAACCCCCACCGCGAGTGGTGATGGCCCAGCGCCCAGCGCGGTGGCAGCGCCGACCGTCCGGTGAGCGCGGTCCACCCTGACAGCACCCGGGCGGGCGTACCGGCGATCACCCAGTACCGCAGCGGCCCGCCGTCCATCCGCAGCCGGCTGATCCCCGCCTGGTCCGGCCCCGACCCGGCGCCCTCCCGGCCGTCCCACAGCGCGACCTCGCCGTCCCACGTGTTGTCGTGGAAGGCCAGATGGCAACCCGCGTCCGCGACCACGAGCTGCACCGGCATGGTGACGTACAGCGGATCGTCGCCGGGCCGGAACGACCCGCCCGGGTCGGTGTTCCACAACCGGTACCGGCCCGTGCGCAGTACCGGACCCGCCGCGCGCCCGCCGAGCCCGAACACCCGCGCGTCGGCCGGCAGTCGAGCCCGCTGCTCCCAGCGCGGCGCCCGGCCGTCCCCCGACCTGTCCCCCGACCCGGCCGCCGGGTCCCGCCACGACGGTGGACCCTCCGAGCGCAGCAGCAGCCCGCCCGGCGTGCGGAAGTCCACCTTTCCCCGGTCCGAGATCCGCACCGTGATCCGCTCGGACACCACCCGCCAGCCCGCGCCGTCCGGCTCCAGCAGCGCCCGCGGGTCGGCC